>DATBBR010000140.1 GCA_036270875.1 Acidimicrobiales bacterium | reverse complement strand
TCGACGACCAGGCCAGGGCCGAGCGCGAGGTGCGGGGCCCATCAGCCTCCTCGTAGGGCGTCCCCGAAGCGGTCACCACGGCAGCTGCCCCTGGGCGGGATCGGGGGCGAACGACCTGCGACGACGGGGTGACGGGGTGGGCGCCGGCGGGTCGACGTCGCCGGGCGCGTCGAGGTCGTCCATCCCCTTCGCCATCAGGTAGCCCCGCGCCCGCTCGGCCCGCGGATAGCGGCTCACGATGGCCCAGAACTCCCGGTTGTGACGGGGGACCTCCAGGTGGGCCAGCTCGTGGACGATGACGTAGTCCAGGACCCACCCCGGCAGGGCGGCGAGCCGCGTCGAGATCCGGACCGAGCCGTCCGCCGGCGTGCACGACCCCCACCGCCACTGCTGGTTGTCCACCCACCGGACGCTCTGGGCGGGGGGGAGCCGGTAGCGGGCGGCCAGGGTCTGCGCCCGGCGCTGCAGGTCGACGCTCTCGGCCGCGGCCTTCCGCCCGACCCGGCCGACCATCTCGGCGACCCAGCGCTCCTCCTCGGCCTTGCTCATCGTGGAGGGGATCGACACCCGCAACACGTCGCCGACCTGCCGGGCCTGTACGGTGCGCCGGCGCCGGGCGCTGCGGACGACCTCCACCTCCACGGCGGGGAACCTATCGCTCCCAACAGGCCCCCGGGGGCGATGGACCAGTAGCCTCCAGGACACGAGCGACGGGAGGACACCGACGATGGCGCTGCCGCTGGACAAGCTGGGGACCGTCTTCGAGGAGCGCACGGCGGTCATCGACCCTGAGCGGGTCAGGGCTTACGCCGCCGCGACCAACGACGACAATCCGGCCTACACCTCGGGCAAGTACGCCCCGCCCGTCTTCGGCGTGGTGCCCACCTGGGAGGCCATGCAGCAGGCCGTGGTCATCGTCCCGCCGGAGGCGCTCATGATGGTCGTCCACGGCGAGCAGGACATGCATTTCCATCAGCCACTGGTCCCCGGCCTCGGGATCACGACCCGGGCGGAGGCGTTCAACATCCGTCCTGGCAAGACCGGAACGCGCTACACGATCATGGTCCGGAGCACGACCGCACCGGGCGGGGAGCCCGTGCTCGACCAGTACGTCACGATGTTCATCCGGGGCATGTCCGACGGCGAGAGCGGCGGCCCGGATAAGCCGAACCACACCTTCCCCCGCGAGTCGCGATCAGCGCCGGTGGGCGAGCATTCGGTGCACGTCGACGACGACCAGACCTTCCGGTACCGGGACGCCTCCGGGGACATGATGCCGATCCACGTCGACGACGCCTTCGCCAAGAGCGTGGGGCTGCCGGGCATCATCGCTCACGGACTGTGCACCATGGCCATGGCCAGTCAGGCCGTCGTGAAGCTGGGAGCTGACGGGGACCCGAGTCGTGTGCGCCGCCTGGCCGTGCGGTTCGCGGGCAACGTTTTCCCGGGTGACGATGTGATCACGACGGTCTACGACGCCGGCAACGCCGACGGCAGGCACGTCTACCCCTTCGAGGCCACCAGCCGGGGCGATCGGGTGATCACCCACGGCCGGGCCGAGGTCGGCGCCTGAGGTCCGGCCGGTGCGGACGAAGGGAGGAGGTTGATGGCCGTCCTCCGTCTGTTCGCGGCGGCCAGAGAAGCGGCCGCTACGGGGCGCGCCGAGCTGCCTGGTACCACCGTCTCCGAGATCCTGGACCAGGCCCGCGCCCGCTTCGGCGACGACTTCGCCCAGGTGCTGGCGACGAGCCGGATCTGGGTCAACGGGGAACCTGCAGACGGCGACTGCCCGGTCACCGGCACCGACGAGGTCGCCGTCCTGCCGCCCGTGTCGGGCGGGGCCGGCTGAGGCAGGGCCGCAGCCGGCCGAGGGAGCGGTCAGCCCTTCTTGGTCTCCCAGAAGATCTTGTCGATCTCGCTGATCTGGTCCAGCAGGTCCTGGGCCACCTTCTCGTCGGTGGTCGCCTTCGACGCCCCCGCTGCCTTGGTCGCCTTCCAGAACAGCTCGTGCAGCTGGGGGTACTTCTCCAGATGCGGCGGCTTGAAGTAGTCCGTCCACAGCACCCAGAGATGGTGCTTGACCAGGTCGGCGCGCTCCTCCTTGATGAACACGGCGCGGGTCTTGAAGACGTTGTCGTCCGAGGCGTTGAACTTCTCCATGCAGGCCTTCACCGAGTCGGCCTCGATGCGCGCCTGAGCGGGGTCGTAGACGCCACACGGCAGGTCACAGTGGGCATGGACCGGCTCGGGGGCCGAGACGCGGTCGACGAGGGCCAGAAGACGGGAGGCGATTCGCATGAGGAAGCTCCTTGGGGCAGACGCTCGATGGGCTCGATAACTCCTGTTCCGCACGTGGTTACCCTACCGCCGGTTCAGCCGAGGACAACACCGTGATGAGGCGACGGGTGGCTGCCAGGGTGACCGCCGCCGTGGCCGCCTTCGCCGCTGGCGCCGTCGGTGTTGGCCTCGTGCGGCGGGTGGAGGTCACCGGCCCCAGCATGCGACCGGCGCTCGAGCCAGGCGACCGTCTGCTGGTCCTGGTCTGGCGACGGATCCGCGCTGGTGACATGGTCGCTCTCGCCGATCCTCGCGAACCCACACGAACTCTCGTCAAGCGGGTGGGGCGGGTGGACGACGCGACTCTGACCGTTCTCGGTGACGACCCCGCGGCGAGCACCGACAGCCGCAGCTTCGGTCCCGTCTCCAGGAGAACGGTCCTGGGACGGGCCGTCTACAGGTACGCGCCAGGCGATCGGGCCGGACCGATCAAGCGAGGTAGCAGGGCAGCCCGCCGCTAGGGTGACCTGGCGATGCGCAGCCTGGCCGTCCTCTCCATGCACACCTCCCCCCTGGCGCAGCCGGGGACGGGCGATGGCGGCGGGATGAACGTCTACGTGCGCGAGCTGTCGGCCGCCCTGGCTCGAACCGGCGTCGAGTGCGACGTCTACACCCGTGCCTGGTCGGACACCCTGCCGGCGACGGTGCGGGTCGAGCCCGGCCTGCGGGTGCACCACGTGCCCGCTGGCCCGTTGGCCCATATGCCCAAGGAGGCGCTGCCCGGCGTGGTGGACGAGTTCACCGAGGGCGTGCTCGCCCGGATGACGGCCGGGTCGGCGGGGTGGACCGGCGGCCCTGACGCCATCCACGCCAACTACTGGCTCTCGGGCATGGCCGGCCATGTCCTCAAGCACGAGCTCGGGCTGCCCCTGGTCTCGACATTCCACACGCTCGACCGGGTGCGGGCCGAGGCCAGCCCCGAGGACGTCGGTGCGGCCGAGCCCGCCCGCCGCGCCGAGGCCGAGGCCCGGGTGATCGGCTGTTCGGATGCCGTGCTGGCCTCGTGCTCGGTCGAGGCCGACCAGATCTCCGAGCTCTACGGTGGCGAGCCGTCGCGGATCGAGATCGTCCCCCCGGGCGTGGACCATGCCTTCTTCTCGCCCGGCCATCGCCCCCAGGCCCGCCGGGCGCTGGGCCTGCCCGCGGACCGGCCCGTCCTGTTGTTCGTGGGGCGCATCCAACCGCTCAAGGGAGCGAGGGTGGCGGTGGAGGCTCTGGCCCGGCTCGAGGACCGGCACGGCGCCGTGCTCGTCGTGGTCGGCGGCCCCAGCGGACCCCGGGGGGAGGACGAGCTGGCGGGGCTCCACGCCCTCGTCGACGAGCTCGGCCTCGGTGCCAGCGTCCGTTTCGTGCCGCCCCAGCGACACGAGATGCTGTCCACCTACTACCGGTCGGCGGACGTCTGCCTGGTGCCCAGCCGCTCGGAGTCCTTTGGTCTGGTGGCCCTGGAGGCCGCCGCCTGTGGCACGCCGGTAGTGGCCTCGGCGGTGGGCGGGCTTCGAACGCTGGTCGACCACGGCCGCACCGGGTTTCTCGTCGAGGGGGGCGACCCGGCGCGATTCGCTGGCTACGTCGCTGACCTGTTGGCCGACACCCGGGTGGCCACCGAGATGGCCGTCAACGCCGCCGCCCGGGCGCGGGTCTACACCTGGTCAGGGGCGGCGTCCCGGCTGCGCAGCCTGTACGCGGAGCTCACCGACCGTCAGCTCGTCGACTGCCTGTAGATGGGCGGGGGCGCGGCGTCAGCCGCCGAGCTGGACGACGTCGCGGCCCGCATCAGCCGCTGGGCCGAGCGGCAGTTGGAAGCGGGGACGATGCTCGTGGCGGTCGACCACGACCCCGACGCTCGTCGGTGGTACGCGCGCATGCGGGGAGAAGAGAAGGCCGTCATCACCGTCTGGCTCACGCTGCGGGAACGGAGCCTGCATCACGAGACCCAGGTGATGCCTGCTCCCGAGGAGAACGTCGAGGCCTGCTACGAGTACCTCCTGCGCCGCAACAGCAGCCTGGTCGGTGCGCACTTCGCGCTCGGGGCCGAGGACGCCGTCTACCTGGTCGGCCAGACCCCGGTCGCCGAGGTGACCGAGGCCGAGCTGGACCTCATCGTGGGAGCGGCCTACGCCTACACCGAGGAGTGCTTTCCGACGGCGATGTCCATCGGCTACGCCAGCCGCTTCGGCCGGCCCCGGCGCGGCTGACGGGTGCTAGCGTTTCGGGGCGCGGCCCGAGGGGCGCAGCGGCGACTTCCGTTCGGGGAAGTGCGGAGGCGGTCGTGAGGTTTCTCGGGCCGCGTTCGCTGTAGCCTCCCGGCCCATGGCAGGCCCGAGACCGCGTCTGTTGATCGTCGGCGGGGGCCGGATGGGCGAGGCGCTGCTGGGCGGGCTGCTCGCCACGGAATGGGCAAGGGCGGAGGAGCTGGCGGTGAGCGAGAAGCTTCCCGGCCGCCGCGCCGCGCTGTCCGAGCGTTATCCCGGCGTCGCGGCGGGTCCGGCGCCCGTCGCTGCCGACGGCGCGGTGCTGGCCGTGAAGCCCGACGACGCCGAGGTGGCCTGTCGAGAGGTGGCCGAGGCGGGCGCCGAGCGTCTCCTGTCCATCGTCACCGGCGTGCCCATCCAGCGGCTCGAGGGGTGGCTGGGCGGCGCCGCCGCTGTGGTGCGCGCCGTTCCCAACACGCCTGCCCTGGTCGGGGCGGGGGCCACGGCCATCGCCGCCGGTCGCCGGGCCGGCGAGACCGACATGGGCTGGGCCGAGCACGTCCTCGGGTCGGTCGGCCGGGTCGTGCGGGTGCCCGAGCACCTGCTGGACGCCGTCACGGGGCTGTCGGGATCGGGACCGGGCTACGTGTATCTGCTGGTGGAGGCGCTGATCGAGGCCGGGGTCCTGAACGGGCTGACGTGGGACCTGAGCCGGGATCTCGTGGTTCAGACGGTGCTGGGCTCGGCCCGGCTGCTGCTGGAGACCGGTGAGCGCCCGGAGTCCCTGCGCAGCGCGGTCGTCTCCCCGGGGGGAACGACGGCAGCGGGACTGGCCGTCCTCGAGTCGCGGGCGGTCCGGGGGGCGGTCCTCGAGGCCGTCGCCGCCGCCACCGACCGGGCCCGCCAGCTCGGCCTTCGATGACCTGGTAGAGCCTGACCGGGTGGAGCGGCGGGGCGCCGTGGCGTACAGTCGCTGCTGGGTGGAGAGGGGTGATTCTGCTGAACCAGGGACACTATGCGACGGCTCGCTTCCTCACGGTGGCTGAGGTTGCCAACCTCCTGCGGGTCTCGAGCATGACCGTGTACCGGCTGATCAACGCGGGCGAGCTGCCGGCCGTGCGCGTCGGGAAGTCGTACCGGCTCCGTGAGGACGACGTCGACAAGTACCTCGCCGCTCGCTACACCGAGGCCGGCTGACCCTTCCATCTTCCAGGAGCGCCGGGTTGCCGCCTCGACGCCGCGGTCGGGACACGATCTCGTTTCTCTCGGACTACGGCACCGACGACGAGTTCGTCGGGGTGGTCAAGTCCGTCCTGCGGCAGCTGGCTGACCAGGCCGTCGTGATCGACATCACCCATGAGGTGGCGGCGCACGACGTCAGGGGCGGAGCGCTCACTCTCGAGCGAGTGGCCCCCTTCCTGGCTCCCGGAGTCGTGCTGGCCGTCGTGGACCCGGGCGTGGGGACCGCTCGCCGGGCCGTGGCCCTGGAGGTGGGTCCTGACCCCCGCTGGGCGCTGGTCGGTCCTGACAACGGGCTCCTGGTTCCGGCGTTCACGGCCCTCGGCGGGCCGGGCCGGGCCGTCTCGTTGTCCGGTCGGCGCTGCCACCCCGGCGCGGGCGCCACCTTCGACGGCCGCGACCTCTTCGCGCCGGCCGCCGCGCAGCTGTGCGCCGGGGGCGACCTGGCCGACCTGGGCCCGGCGATCGACCCCGCCAGCCTCGTGCCCGGGCCTCGGCCGACGACAGTCCGCCAGGGGACGGTCGTGGCGACCGAGGTCGTCGGGATCGACCGGTTCGGGAACGCACAACTGGCGGCGCGGCCCGACGATCTCGCCCACCTCGGCGATCCCGTGCGGCTGATCCTCCCGAGCGGGGTCGTGGCCGCTCACCGCGCCTCCTCCTTCGCCGACATCGGTCCGGCCCAGGTGGGACTGGTGGTCGACTCCTGGGGCATGATCGCCGTGGCCCTGGATCGTGCCTCAGCGGCCGCCTTGCTGGGGCTGGCGGCCGGCGATCAGGTCAGGCTCGACAGGTAGGAGCGGAGGGTGAACCTAGCCACCATCATCGATGCGCATCCCGAAGACGCCCCGGCCCTGGTGAGCGGCGACGAGGTGATCACCTACGGCGAGCTCCGCCGTCAGGCGGCCGGGTTGCGGGGCGGCCTGGCCCGCCTCGGCGTCAAGCCGGGCGACCGGGTGGCGATCCTGTGCGCCAACACGCCCGCTTTCGTCGTCTCCTACCTCGCCGCCCTCGGCGTGGGCGCGGTCGCGGCGCCGATCGATCCCGCCTTTCCGCGCGTCGCCATCGAGCGCGAGCTGCGCGCCATCGGTCCCCGGGTGGTGGTCGTCGGGCGCGCCGGCGAGGGCACGTGCGTCGATCTCGACCGCCAGGCCGTCGGGGTCGAGGCCGTGATCGCGGCGGAAGGGTGCAGGTTGGACGGAGCCGAGGACTACGAGGCGCTTGTCGACGGGCCGCCGGCCGACACCGTCGCCCGGGCCGACGCCAACCTGGCGGCGCTCCTGTTCACGGCGGGCACCGGAGGCGACCCCAAGGCGGCCATGCTCACCCACGGGAACCTGCTGGCCAACCTCGACCAGGTGCAGCGCTTCGCCGGTCAGGCCATGCAGCCTGAGGACGTCGGCTTGGCCATCATCCCGTTCTTCCACATCTTCGGCCTCAACGTGGTCCTCGGCCTGCCGCTCCTGACCGGCGCCAGCCTGGTGCTGGTCGAGCACTTCGAGGCCGCCGCGACGCTGGCCCTGGTGGCCGAGCGGAAAGTCACGATCGTCGCCGGCACCCCGCACATGTTCGCCGCCTGGGTGGCGGTCGAAGGAGCGACCGGCGACGAGCTGCGGTCGATACGCCTGGCCGTGTCCGGAGCCTCGCCGCTGCCGGAGGATGTCGGCCAGGCTATGCAGGACCGGTTCGGCATACCGCTGTGGGAGGGCTACGGCCTGACCGAGGCGGCGCCGATCGTGACCTCGTCGCTGCTGCTCGGGCGGCCGAGGCCGGGCGCCATCGGGGCGCCGCTCCCCGGCATCGAGCTGCGCCTGGTCGACAGCAACGGTCAGGAGACGCTCCTCGGCGACGCCGGCGAGATCTGGGTCAAGGGGCCGAATGTCTTCGCCGGCTACTGGAACGACCCGGCGGCCACCGCCCGCGTCCTCACGCCCGACGGGTGGCTGCGCACGGGCGACGTGGCCGTGGCGGACGAGGACGGCTACCTGCACATCGTGGACCGGGCCAAGGACCTCATAATCGTGCTCGGCTTCAACGTGTACCCGGCTGAGGTCGAAGAGGTCCTCATGACCCATCCCGACATCGCCGAGGCCGCGGCGATCGGCGTGCCGAACCCGTCCTCAGGCGAGACCGTCAAGGCCGTCGTCGTCCTCGAGCCGGGCTCCCACCTGGACGCTTCAGAGGTGATGGACTACTGCTGCGAGCGGCTGGCCCGCTACAAGTGCCCAACCGAGGTCATCTTCGCCGCGACGCTGCCCCACGGCGCGACGGGCAAGCTGCTGCGCCGGGCCCTCCTGTAGACGCCCGGGTTCGGAGCAGGCGGCGGGCAACTGCGGCTCATCATTCGGGGCCGGCCTACGATTTGTCATGGCCGATGCACGGCTCCGGCGCATTCCTGAGGCAACGGTCGCGCGCCTGCCCGTCTACTGGCGGGCCCTGCTGGAGCTGGCCGGCGCCCGCACGCCGACTGTGTCGTCTGAGGTGCTGGCCGAGATGGCGGGGGAGAATGCCGCCAAGGTCCGCAAGGACCTGTCGTATCTCGGCACGTACGGCACGCGGGGGGCCGGCTACGACGTGCAGCTTCTCACCACGCAGATCGGTCACGAGCTCGGGCTCAACGAGGACTGGCCCGTGGTGATCGTCGGCGTCGGCAACCTCGGTCGGGCCCTCGCCAACTACCGGGGGTTCTCGTCGCGAGGCTTCCGGGTGGCCGCTCTGGTCGACGACGACCCGGCCAAGGTCGGCCAGGTCATGGAGGGCCTCGTGGTCAGCCCGGTGGACGATCTGCCGGCGTTGGTCGAGCGCGAGGGGCTCGCCATCGGCCTCATCGCCACGCCGGCGGCGGCCGCCCAGGGGGTTGCCGATCGTCTGGTGGCCGCCGGCGTCGCGTCGCTGCTCAACTTCGCCCCGGCCGTGCTCACAACGCCCGATCACGTCCTCCTGCGCCAGGTCGACCTCTCGATCGAGCTGCAGATCCTCAGCTTCTACGAGCGCCATCCCCTCGAGGTGGCCAGGCGACCGGTGCGGATGGTCGGCGACGTGAGGGCGCACGGTCGTACTCTCACCTCGGGCCGGCCTCCCGGGCCGGCGGCGCAGGTTTAATAGGGGCAGATGGCCGTCGAGACTCCGCAGTACCCGGTGAACCTCGTGCTCGAGCGCCAGCCCTGCCTGGTGGTCGGGGCGGGACGGATCGCGAGCCGCAAGGCCGACGGTCTCCTTGCCTGCGGGGCCAGGGTCCACGTCGTCGCCGAGCACATCGACAGCCACATCCGCGCCCTCAACGTCAGCTGGGAGGAGCGGCCCTACCAGCGGGGTGACGTTGCCGGCTACCGGCTGGTCATCGCCGCCACCGACGACCCCGCCGTCAATCGGGCCGTGTACGAGGACGGCGAGGCCGAGGGCGTGTGGGTGAACAGCGCCGACGACCCCGCCTCGTGCGCCTTCACCCTGCCGTCGGTCATCCGGCAGGGGGCAGTGATGGTCACGGTCTCCACCGGCGGGCGCAGCCCGGCCCTGTCGGCGTGGCTCGGGACCCGGTTGGGCGAGCAGCTGGGGCCGGAGTACGGGGTGCTGGGGGAGCTCCTGGCCACCGAGCGGGAGCGGCTCAAGGCGGCCGGCCGGTCGAGCGAGGGACTCGACTGGCAAAAGGCGCTCGACTCGGACATGCTCGACCTCATCAGGAGCGGCCAGGTCGACCGAGCGAGGGAGCTGCTTCAGGCGTGTCTGTCGTCGTCGTAGGGCTCAACCAGCGCACCGTGGCGCTCGACATCCTCGAGCGCATGACGGTGAGCGACGCCCAGCTCCCCAAGGCCCTCCGAGACCTCAAGGACCGTTCCCACCTGTCCGAGGTCGTCGTCCTCTCCACGTGCCTGCGCACCGAGGTCTACGCCGTCGTCGAGCGGTTCCACGGCGGCGTGAGCGACATACGCGGCTTCCTGGCCGGGCTCAGCTCGTGCCCCCCGGAGGACTTCGCCGACGACCTGTACAGCTACTTCGAGGAGGGCGCGGCGGCGCATCTGTTCGAGGTGGCCGCCGGCATCGACTCCGCCGTGCTGGGCGAGGGGGAGGTGCTGAGCCAGGTCCGGAACGCCTGGGAGCGGGCCTGGGAGGAGTCGGCCGCGGGACCGACGCTCTCCCATCTCTTCCGTCACGCCGTGGAGATCGGGAAGCGGGCCCGGTCCGAGACGGCCATCGCCCGGGGGATCACGTCCCTGTCGCAGGCTGCCGTCGCCCTGGTACAGGAGCGACTGGGCGGTTCGCTCGACCGCTACGACGTGCTCATGGTCGGGGCGGGCGACGTGGGCGAGGGGATGGCCGCAGCGCTCGCTGCGTCGGCGGGCGCCCGCCGGGTGATGGTCGCCAACCGCACCCCACACCGCGCCCTCGAGCTGGCCGAACGGGTCGGCGGGGAGACCGTCGAGCTCGGGGCGCTGAGCGAGGCGCTGGCCAGTGTGGACGTCGTGCTCACCTCCACGGGGTCGCCGTCGATCCTCCTCGAGGCGTCCGATCTGGCCCCGGTGATGAGCCGCCGCCAGGGCCGGCCGCTGCTGGTGATGGACGTTGCCGTGCCCCGAGACGTGGACCCGGGTGTGGCCGAGCTCGACGGCGTCACCCTGCTGGACATGGACGACCTGCGGTCGTTCGCCGAGGCCGGCATGGCCGGTCGACGCCGTGAGGTCGCGCGCGTGCGGGCCATAGTCGACGAGGAGGTCGACCGCCACCTCGACACCACCGCGGCACGCGGCGTGGCGCCGTTGGTGGCGGCCCTCAGGGCGCGGGCCGAGGACGTCAGGCTCGGGGAGATGCAGCGCTTCCGCTCTCGCCTGGACGATCTCGATCCTCGAGAGCGCGAGGCCGTCGAAGCGCTGACCAAGGGGATCCTCGGCAAGCTCCTGCACGAACCGACCGTGCAGCTCAAGGACTCGGCCGGCTCGCCCCGGGCGGAGCGCCTCGGCGACGCCCTGCGCGTCCTCTTCGATCTGTAGGGCGGGGTCGTGAGCAGTGCCCGTCCGGCGCTGCGGGCCGCGACCCGGGCCAGCGAGCTCGCCCGCTGGCAGACGAACCACGTCGGCGAGCTGCTCGGGCGGGAGATCGAGCCCGTCGTCGTCGACACCACGGGCGATCGGCGGGGCGAGGTGCCGATCTGGGAGATCGGTGGGCAGGGCGTCTTCGTCAAGGAGGTGCAGGCGGCCGTGCTCGACGGCCGGGCCGACGTCGCTGTCCACTCGGCCAAGGACCTTCCCTCGGCTCCGACCGCCGGTCTCGCGTTGGCGGCGGTGCCCGAGCGCGACGACCCCCGTGACGCGCTCGTGGGGTCGACGCTCGACGCGCTTTCCACCGGGGCCGTGGTGGCGACCGGCTCGGTGCGACGCCGGGCCCAGCTGGCCTGGGCCCGGCCAGACCTCACCTTTGCCGGCCTACGAGGGAACATCGCGACCCGCCTGGCGAAGGCTCCTCGTTACGACGCCGTCCTGGTGGCGCTGGCTGCTCTGCGCCGGCTGGGGCTCGCCGACTCGGTGGGCGAGGCACTCGATCCGGCCCTGATGCTGCCCCAGGTCTCGCAGGGCGCCCTGGCCGTCGAGTGCCGGCGGGACGACGAGGTCACGCTGGCCGCACTGGCCGCCATCGACCACGCCCCGTCGAGACGGGCCGTGGAGGCCGAGCGCGCCTTCCTCGCCGAGCTCGGTGGCAGCTGCGATCTGCCCGTCGCTGCCCACGCCCGGCTGCTGGACGGCGACGGGCTCGAGCTGGCGGGCATGGTGTCGAGCCTCGACGGCAGAGTGATGCTCCGCCAGTCCGCGTCCGGACCCGAACCGCAGGCGCTGGGCCGCAGCCTCGCCCGCCATCTGCTCGACGACTGCGGCGGGCAGGCGGTCCTCGACGACCTCGCCGGGACGGGGGCGCCGTGACCGTCTACCTGGTGGGTGCCGGGCCCGGCGACCCCGGCCTGATCACCGTGAGAGGCGCCGAGGCGCTGGGCCGTGCCGACCTGGTCGTCCACGACCGGTTGGCCGAGCGGTCGCTCCTCGACCTCGCCCCCGCCGGGGCGGAACGGATCGACGTCGGCAAGCGCCCCGGTGATCCCGTCCGCCAGGAGGAGATCAACGACCTGCTCATCGAGTATGCCCGGGCCGGCCGTTGTGTGGTGCGGCTCAAGGGGGGCGATCCGTTCGTGTTCGGCCGGGGCGGAGAGGAGGCGGAGGCCCTCGCCGCTGCTGGCGTCGACTTCGAGGTCGTGCCCGGTGTCTCTGCGGCCGTGGCGGTTCCCGCCTACGCGGGTGTCCCCGTGACCCACCGCGGGCTCTCGACCTCCTTCACGGTGGTGACGGGCCACAGCCGCCAGGCCCTCGACGCCGACGTCGACTGGGACGCCCTGGCCAAGGTCGGCGGGACGATCGTGGTCCTGATGGGCGCCGCCCACCGAGACGAGATCGCCCGGCGCCTCATCGCCGGTGGCCGCTCGCCGACCACGCCGGTGGCGGCGGTCAGCTGGGGCACGCGACCGGGCCAGCGCAGCGTGCGCACCACGCTCGGAGGTCTGCCCGCGGCCGAGCTGGAGCCTCCAGTCACCATGGTGATCGGGCCCGTGGCCCAGCTGGACCTGGCCTGGTTCGAGCGCCGGCCGTTGTTCGGGTGGACCGTGGTCGTGACGCGGGCGCGGTCGCAGGCCTCAGCCCTCGTGGATCGCCTGAGGTCGGTGGGCGCCGGGACCGTCGAGCTTCCGGTCATCTCGGTGACCAAGCCCACCGACGGGGGCGCAGCGCTGCGAGCCGCCGCCGAGCGGCTCGACCGCTACGAGTGGGTGGTCTTCACCTCGGCCAATGCCGTCGACTCCCTGATGGCCCTGGTGCGCGACGCCCGCGCCTTCGGGCCGGCGCGCCTCGCTGCCATCGGCCCCGGTACGGCCGATGCCCTCGGCCGGTGGCGCCTCGTCGCCGACCTCGTGCCCGAGCGCTTCGTGGCCGAAGGGCTCCTCGATGTCTTCCCCGACCCCGCTCGTGTCGATTCGCCAGAAGGCGGGCGCGTGCTCCTACCCCGGGCGGCCGAGGCTCGCGAGGTGCTCCCCAAGGGACTGGGGGCCAGGGGCTGGCAGGTCGACGTGGTGGAGGCCTACCGCACCGAGCGGCTCCCGCCTTCCGCGGACGCTTTGGCTGCGGTCCGCACTGCCCAGGCCGTGACCTTCACCTCGTCGTCGACGGTGACGGGATTCCTCGAGGTGGTCGATCGGAGCGACGTGCCGTCGATCGTGGCCTGCATCGGCCCCGTCACCGCCGACACGGCGCGGTCCCTCGGCCTTCACGTGGACGTGGTCGCCGGCACCCACACCATCGAGGGGTTGGTCGACGCGCTCGTGGAGGCCCGGTCGGGCCTGCGGCCGTAGGCTGAGGACGTGAGCTTTCCCGCCCACCGGCTCCGCCGGCTCCGGCGCCTGCCGACGCTGCGGCGCATGGTCGCCGAGACCCGGGTATCGGTCGACGACCTGGTGGCGCCGCTGTTCGTCCGCGAGGGCATCGACCAGCCCCAGCCGGTGGTCTCGCTGCCCGGCGTCGTCCAGCACACCACCGCCTCGCTCGTGAAGGAGGCCCGCCGTCTGAGCTCCCTCGGGGTGCCTGCCGTCGTGCTGTTCGGCCTCCCGGCGGCCAAGGACCCGATCGGCTCCGAGGCGTGGAACCCCGACGGCATCACCCAGGTGGCGCTGCGGGAGCTTCGTCACGAGCTGGGCGACGCCATGGTGCTGGTCGCCGACCTGTGCCTCGACGAGTACACCGACCACGGCCACTGCGGCGTGCTGACCCCGGCTGGGACCGTCGACAACGACGCCACGCTCGAGCTCTATGGGCGGGTGGCGCTGGCCCAGGCGGGTGCCGGCGCCGACGTGGTCGCACCGAGCGGGATGATGGATGGCCAGGTGGGCGCCATCCGCGCCGCGCTCGACGAGAGCGGCCGGGCGGAGGTCGCCATCCTCGCCTACGCGGCCAAGTACGCGTCGGCACTGTACGGGCCCTTCCGTGACGCAGTTGACGTGACCATCGCCGGCGGCGGGGACCGGCTGGGCTATCAGCAGGACCCCGCCAACCGGCGCGAGGCGCTGGAGGAGGTGGCCCTCGACGTGGCCGAGGGCGCCGACATGGTCATGGTCAAGCCCGCCTTGGCCTACCTCGACGTGATCGCCGCCGTGCGGGCCAGGTTCGACGTCCCCCTGGCTGCCTACCACGTGAGTGGTGAGTTCGCCATGGTCAAGGCAGCGAGCGAGCGGGGCTGGCTCGACGGCGCCGCCGTGGCCCTCGAGCACGTGGGCGCCATCAAGCGGGCCGGGGCCGACATGATCCTCACCTACTTCGCGCCCGAGCTGGCCGAGACGCTCGGAGGCTGAGGCGGGCGTGCTCGAGGCGAGGGCGCAGGTCTCGACGAACGCCGAGCTCTACCGGCGGGCATGCCGGGTGCTGCCGGGCGGGGTCGACTCGCCCGTGCGCGCCTTCAAGGCCGTCGGAGGGGTGCCCTACTTCGTCGACCGCGCCGAAGGCGCCTACGTCTGGGACGTCGAAGGCCGCCGTTACGTCGACTACGTCCAGTCGTACGGCGCGTCCATCCTGGGCCATGCACATCCCGCCATCGTCGACGCCGTCCAGCGGGCCGCGACTCGGGGCACGTCGTACGGCGCGCCGACCGAGGGCGAGGTGCGCATGGCCGAGGTCATCCGCGACCGGGTGCCCGGCTGCGAGCTGATCCGGCTCACCTCGAGCGGGACCGAGGCGGCCATGAGCGCGGTGCGGGTGGCGCGCGGCGCCACCGGGCGGGCACGGGTGGTCAAGTTCGCCGGCTGCTATCACGGTCACAGCGACAGCCTGCTGGCCGGCGGAGGCAGCGGTGTGGCGACCCTCGGACTGCCCGACTCCGCCGGGGTGCCGCCGGCGGCGGTCGCCGACACCGTCGTCGTGCCCTACAACCAGGTGCCGGCGCTCGGATCGGACGTGGCCTGTGTCATCGTCGAGCCCGTCGCCGCCAACATGGGCTTGGTTCCCCCGGTCCCCGGCTTCCTCGAGGGCCTGCGGGAGGCGTGCGACGCGGCCGGGGCGCTCCTGGTCTTCGACGAGGTCATCACCGGCTTTCGGCTGGCGAGTGGCGGCGCGACCGAGACGAGCGGCGTGGTCCCCGATCTCTGGTGCTTCGGGAAGGTGATCGGGGGCGGGCTGCCGGTCGGGGCGTTCGGGGGTGGACGCTCGATCATGGAGATGCTCGCCCCCCTGGGCCCCGTGTACCAGGCGGGCACGCTGGCCGGGAACCCGCTGGCGACTGCGGCGGGCCTGGCCGCGCTCGAGCTGCTGACGCCGGCCGCCTATGAGGCGCTCTCGGAGAAGGTGGGCCGCTTCGCCGCCGACCTCGCCCGAGCCCTGGCAGAGGCCGGTGTCGCCGCCCAGGTTCCGGTCGTGGGACCGCTCATGGGGGTGTTCTTCGGGGCCGAGCCGGTGACCGACTACGAGGGTGCGCAGGCGTCGGCAGCAGGTGGACAGTACGCCCGCTTCTTCCACAGCATGCTGGC
>DATBBR010000139.1 GCA_036270875.1 Acidimicrobiales bacterium | reverse complement strand
TGGTGCGGCGACGACCGGGGCCCGCCGCCTGACGCCGGAAAGGCTGGGGATGAATCCGATCGGGCACGAACCACAACCGGCGACCGGCGACGTCGTCGATGACGGCCGTCTGGGCGTGACCCGGCGCGCGCTGCTCGGCGGCATGGCCGCGGCGGGCGCCGGTCTCGCCTTCCGCCCGACTCCCGCCGCCGCTGCCGGGAGCTCTTCCGGCGGCCAGTCGACCGGGGCGCCGTCGGGCAGCCGCCGGGCCGACGTCGTCGTCGTCGGCGCCGGGATCGCCGGCCTGGTGGCGGCGCGGACCCTGCGATCGAAAGGAATCTCGGTCGTGGTGCTCGAGGCCCGCGACCGCGTGGGCGGTCGTACGCTCAACCAGGACCTCGGCGCCAACGGCTATCCCGGCCGGGTGGTCGAGATGGGCGGGCAGTTCGTGGGACCGCTCCCGGACGAGCCGGCCACTTCCAGCGTGCCGACCCAGGCCGTCTACCGTCCGCAGGCGAGAATCTTCGGACTCGCCCGCGAGCTGGGCATCGGCACGTTCAAGACCTACAACAACGGCGACTACATCAACTACCTGCGCGGTGTGGGGACCACCCGCTACAGCAGCTCCAGTCGCATTCCGCCCGATCCGAGCACCTCCAACGCCGGGTTGGCGCTCGGGCTGCTCAACCAGATGGCGCAAGGCGTCGATCCCGCTGCTCCGTGGAGCTCCGCCCACGCCAGCGAATGGGACGGCGAGACGGTGGAATCATGGATGCGCCGCACCCTGGTGCCGCCGGGCTCACCGGACGCCTCCACCAACCACCTGGTGACGCTGGCCGTCGAGGAAGTGCTCTCGGTCGAGCCGAGGGAGATCTCGATGCTGTGGTTGCTCAACTACATCGCCTCGGCGGGCACGTTGGACAACCTCGTCGACACCGCCGACGGTGCCCAGGACAGCCGCTTCATCGGAGGCTCCCAGGCCATCTCGATCGCCATGGCCGCGCAGCTCGGCGACAGCCTCGCTCTCAATGCCCCCGTTCGGGCGCTCGAGCATTCGGGCGGCTCGGTGACGGCGAGAGGCGATGGCTTCAGCGTGACCGGGCGGCGCGCCATCCTCGCTCTCCCGCCGGCGCTGGCCGGCCGTGTGGCCTACGACCCTCCGCTCTCCAGCCTGAGCGCGGACGGCTTCCTGCGCGATCAGCTCACCCAGCGGTTTCCCATGGCCAGCATCCTGAAGGTGAACGTCATCTATCCCGTGCCTTTCTGGCGGGACCAGGGCCTGGCGGGTCAGGTCACGAGCGACAGCGGGACGGTCCGCGCCACCTTCGACAACACGCCGTATCCCGATCCCCAGACCCCGCGGGTCACTCCGGGCGCCCTCCTCGGCTTCATAGAGGCCGACGAGGCTCGATCGTGGTCGGCCCGGACCCGGGAGGAGCGCTACCACCAGGTCCTGGCCGACCTGGCCAACTACTTCGGTCCACAGGCCCTCCAGCCCCTGGGCGGCATCGACGGCTACTACGAGGCCCTGTGGAACCGCGAGGAGTTCAGCGCCGGCGGGCCGATCGGCTTTCCGACCCCCGGCACGCTGGTGGGCTACGGGCCGGCGCTGCGCCGGCCGCTTGGCCTGGTGCACTGGGCGGGCACCGAGACGGCGACGCGGTGGGCGGGGTACATGGACGGCGCCGTCGAGTCGGGGGAGCGGGCCGCCAACGAGGTGCTGGCGGCGCTCGGATCGCGCGCGGGGGCGCCGGCGTGAGGCCCGGCGGCCGGTGTCTCGGGCCGGCCGCGGCACGACTCCAGGGCTCGATCGCTACAGTTTCGGGGCGTTGCGTTGGTGATGCGCCAGCCCCGCCAGCAGGGAGTTAGAACTCGACGTGGCCAATTCGGGACGAACGTCCTCACGGGGGAACCGCGGTGGACCGAGCCGTCCCCCGCCCAGCCGCGCCAAGCAGGCCCGACCGGCCCCGGCTCGCCAAGCCCCTCGTCGGAGCGGGTGGACGTGGTGGCCCTGGGCGGCAGGCGGGCTCGTCATCGTCGTCGTCGTGGCGATCGTCGTTGTTGCCGTGACGAGCGGTGGCTCGAAGGCCACGGCCACGACGCCAGCGCCCGCTGATGTCGTCCAGGCGGCGACGAACGTGCCCCCCGGCACGCTGGCGGCGGTGGGCGTGGGCCCGTCGGGTATCCAGGCGCCCAAGCCCACCACTGGCAACCAACCCGCGCTGACCAGCAACGGCCTGCCCGAGGTGCTCTACATCGGCGCCGAGTACTGCCCATACTGCGCCGCCGAGCGCTGGCTGATGGTCGTGGCTCTGAGCCGGTTCGGCACCTTCTCGCACCTGGGAGCCACAGAGTCCGCCACCAACGACGTGTTCCCGGGGACCAAGACCTTCAGCTTCCACGGATCGAGCTACTCCAGTCCCTACTTGGTGTTCACGTCCGTCGAGACGCAGAGCAACCAGCCCTCGGGCAACGGGTTCGCCCCCCTCCAGCAGCCGACCGCAGCCCAGCAGAAGCTCCTCCAGCAGTACGACACCCCGCCGTACTCTCAAAGCTCGGGCGGGATCCCCTTCGTGGACTTCGGCAACCGCTACATCGTCTCGGGCGCCAGCTACAGCCCCCAGGTCCTTCAGGGTCAGTCCATGTCGGCGATCGCGGGCAGCCTGGCCGACCCGTCGAACCAGACGGCGCAGAACATCGACGGGACGGCCAACATTCTCACCGCGGCCATCTGCCAGCTGACCAACAACCAGCCGGGGCAGGTGTGCAGCACCCCGACGATCACCGCGGCCAAGGCGAAGCTCGGCGGCTGACCCGATGACGCCGAGGCTGGAGGTCGAGCGTCCGCCCGTGGCCGACGACGAAGGTGACGGCGGGCCCGGCACCGTGAGCGGTTGGTTTCCGGCCCTCGGCGTGATCTTCGCCGTTGCGGGCGTCGGCGCGTCCTCCTATCTCACCGCGGCGCACTACACCTCTACCTCGATCCTGGCCTGCAGTGGGTCTGGCGCCATCAACTGCGCCAAGGTCACGACGAGCCCTCAGTCGATGCTGGTGGGGATCCCGATCGCCCTGCTGGGGCTGGTCTGGTTCTTGGCCATGGTCGTGCTCAACCTGCCCGCGGCGTGGCGATCCGCGCTGCCCGCCGTGACGGTGACGCGGCTCGTGTTGGCCGTCGGAGGGATGGGCTTCGTCCTGTACCTCATCTCCGCGGAGCTTCTCTCGATCAAGGCCATCTGCCTGTGGTGCACGACCGTTCACGTGCTGACGTTCGCGCTGTTCGTGCTGACGTTGGCGGGCACGTCCCGGCTGGGGCTGACCGAGGCCTCTCGCCGCGTCGCTCGCTGAGGCCGGGCTCCACGGACCGCCCATCGCCCTCCGTGCCCGGAGGCTGGACCTCCCGGTCATCGGTGAGCTGGCTGGGCATGTGTCTCGGTCTGCTGGTCACCCTGGCCTGGTTGAGCGCCGTGCCCTATCTGCTGGTCGGCAGCGGCCTGCGCTCGCCGCTCCGGCTGGCGACGACCGATGCGGTCCATCTGTACGTGGGCTCGGCGATGGTCGTGTTCCTCGTGGCCAAGGTCGGCCGGGTCGGTCTGCGGACCACGGTGCCCGGAGTCTCGGGGCTCGTGCTGTGGCAGCGCTGGCTGTCCTGGTCGCTCGGTGTGGGCTACGCCGCGGTCATCCTCACCGGCGCCTTCGCGCTCGTGCCGTGGTCCGCCCCTGTCCGTGGCGATCTTGCCGACGCCCACCTCATCGCGTCGGTGTGGATGGTCGTCCCGACCACCTGGCATGTTGTCCACCACCGGGCCCGCGCCTACCGCCGGCTGCGGCGCATACGCGCGCCGCGATGGCTCGGGCTGGCGCTTCTGGTGGTCCCGGTGGGTGCGGCGGCCGTTGTCGGTCGCGCCGCGGCGCTGCCCTCCCAGACCGGTGCGGGGGCGGCCTGGGCGCCGACCGGGCCGCGCGTGTTCCTCGACCGTCTCGCCCTGACCCCCGACCGGCGGCAGCTGGTCGCCGGCGGTGGCGGGCTCTTCATCCAGCGACTGGGTGACGCCCGCTGGCGACGGGTGGGCCCGTTCAGCGACGACAATCCCGTGCTCGGACTGGAGCTGCCCGCCCGCGGCCCCTTCGCCGTCCTTGCCGGCGCCGTCGACGGGCTGTGGGGAGCGGCGCGGGTGGAGGGGCCCTACGAGCGCCTACCGGTCCAGGCCACGGAAGTCCATGCCGTGGCCGTCGATTTCGACAGGACGGGCACCATGTGGGCCAGCTCCGAGCAGGGGATGTGGCGCACGACCGATGGCGGACGCCGGTGGGAGGACCTGAGTGCCGGCCTCGCCGATCCCAGCAGCGCCTGGTCGCTGGCGTGGCGCGGACAGAGCCTGTTCGGAAGCGACGGCCGGGGCGTCTACCGCTGGACCGGCGACCGCTGGACGCCAAGCTCGAGCCAGTACGGGGTCGTGATGTTCGACACCGACCCGACCGGACGGCTCGTGGCGAGCTCCATGGGTGACGGCGTGCGCACCTACGACCGCGGGCGCTGGCGGCCGACGCAGGCCGGGCTGACGGTGCACGACCACCGCGCCGGACCGGCGGGCGTGCACGTGGTGAGCGTCAGCTTCGGGCTCGGTGGACGAGCCTACGCCGGGACCATGGAGGACGGCGTCGAAGCCAGCCTGGACGGCGGGCGGACCTGGAGCCAGAGCTGGCCCCAGCTGGCGGGTGATGGGGTCGCCTGGCGTGTGTTGCCCATCGGCTCGCAGCTGGTCGCCGCCACTGATCGAGGACTGCTGACCTACCGGCTTCCCCCGGCCGAACCGGCTCGCTGGTGGTGGTGGCTCGCCGTGGCCGGGGGCGGCGTGACGGCCGCCGGGCTGGCCGTGTGGGTCAGTCGCTCGCCGATCGCCGGCCGAGGCGGTACAGCGCGACGAGCGACCCTCCGACTCCGATCCCGGCCAGAAAGATGATCCCGTGCTGCAGGTCGTGGTTGAGCTGGCTGGACTCGGCCCACGATGACAGCGCGAACTGCCCGATCAGCGCCACCGCGACGGCCGTCACGAGGACGCCGAGGGCGACCACGTCTCGTCAGCCCTTCGCGGCCGCCCGTGCTGCGGGGGAGCGGGCGAGGTAGTCGAGCGCCATCTGCGTCGAGGATTCCTGATTGGGGTGGTGTCCGGGGCGCACGTACCGAGGCGCGGCTCCGAACAGCCTGGCCGGAGAGGGCAGTCGATCCTGGCGCGCTGCCCGCAGCCAGTCTCTCCAGCGGGGCTTGGCCCCCTGGAGCGACGGGTCGTGCCGCATGAGGAACTGGACGCCGAGGACCCAGAACAGCGACAGGAAGAACACCGATTCGGCCATGGTTGTCGCACGCTGGAGGTAGCTGCCCGAGACCTCGTTGTGCACATCGAAGACCAGCGACCGGTGCTCGACCTCCTCCGCTCCGTGCCAACGGAGGAGGTCGAGCATGACCGGATCGGCTCCGGCGCGCTCGAGCCCCTTGTTCTCGATGACCCAAGCGCCAAGCACACACGTGTAGTGCTCGATGGCGGCGACGACGCCCAGCCGGCGTTTGAGCCACCACCGCTGGAGCGGCTGTGGCCAACCGGGGTGGTCGGCGAGCACCCGGCCGAACCACTGCTTCTCCAGTCGCCTGGTGTAGGGCTCCGTGTCGATGCCCCTCTCGGCGAGATGCTCCAAGACGACGGTGTGGGCCCAGGCGTGCCACGACTCCTGTTGCACGAAAGGCTTGATCTCCTCCTGGAGCTCCTCGTCGTGCACCAGGGGCCGGGCCTTGTTCACGACATCGATGAACCACCGCTCACCGGCGGGCAGGAGCAAATGGAGCACGTTGATGACGTGGCTGGTGAACGGGTCGTCCGGGACCCAATGGGGCGCAGTGGTCGACCAGTCGAAGCGGACCTTGCGCCGCACGATGGGGTGACCCTCGCGAACTGTGTGACCGTCGGCCGTGACGACCGATCCGGATTCCTGAATGGCCATGCTCATCACCTCGTTCCGCCAGATAGGGGTGAGCAGCACCAGGGACGAGATCGCCCGATCTGTCGCGCTGAGACGTCGTCAGCAGACAAGCGCCTGGTCCCCAGGCTGCACCGACGTTGATGTACCCCTTCTCCGCCGGCAGCAATCCCCTGGTCAGGGGACGGGCGCGGTGCCCCGTCGCTCAGCGTGGCACGGTGGAGCGGACCGGGGACGTCACGAGAAGGGGCAATTTCAGATGAGCGTGAATGGCTTCGCGTGGGATGTCCCCAAGGCCGAGCTGCACCTCCATATCGAGGGCACGTTGGAGCCCGAGCTGATGTTCGAGCTGGCGGAGCGCAATCAGGTGTCCCTGCCCTTCCCGGACGTAGAGGCGCTCCGCCGGGCCTACGTCTTCGACGATCTGCAGTCGTTCCTCGACATCTATTACGCGGGCTGCGCCGTGTTGATGACGGCGCAGGACTTCTACGACCTGACGGCCGCCTACCTGTCGCGTGCTGCCGGCCAGGGTGTTCGCCACGCCGAGATCTTCTTCGACCCTCAGACCCACACCGAGCGGGGCATAGCCTTCGAGACCGTCGTCACGGGCATCCACCGTGCCTTGGAGGAGGGGCTCGGTGAGCTGGGGATCTCGTCGCGGCTGATCCTGTGCTTTCTGCGCCACCTGAGCGGCGAGGCCGCCCTCGACACCCTGGAGGAGGCCCGGCCATTCGCATCCTGGATGGCTGCCGTCGGTCTCGACTCCTCGGAGGTGGGAAATCCCCCCTCCAAGTTCACGGCCGCCTTCCGGCGGGCCCAGGAGATGGGGCTGTCGGCCGTCGCGCACGCCGGAGAGGAGGGGCCGCCCGAGTACATCTGGGAAGCGCTCGACCTTCTCGGCGCCCGTCGCATCGACCACGGGGTCCGGTGCCTGGAGGACGAGCGGCTGGTGGAGCGGCTGGTGGCGGAGCAGGTCCCGCTCACGGTCTGTCCGCTGTCGAACGTCAAGCTCCGGGTCTTTCCGACCTTGCGGGAGCACAACCTTCCGGAACTGGTGCGCCGCGGGCTGATGGTGACGATCAACTCCGACGACCCGGCCTACTTCGGGGGCTACGTTGCGGACAATCTCGGCGCTGTCGCCGACGCGTTCGACTTGGGGGAGGCGGAGATCGCTCACCTGGCGCGCAACTCTTTCCTTGCCTCGTTCCTCGACGATGAGGCCAAACAGCGGCACCTGGCGGCAATCGACCAGATCACTGCAACCGGGCGCTGACGGCGTCGGGCACTCGGTTGGCTCTCGGGGTGGCGCTGAAGAGCGGCGACTTAGAGTGTGACTGTCTTCCCAGCTCCCCCTGGCCCCCGTAGCTCAGAGGATAGAGCGTCGGTTTCCTAAACCGTGCGTCGGAGGTTCGAATCCTCCCGGGGGCGCCACAAAGTACCAGCTCAGGCGGCACCTCTAGCACCGCCCTGAGCTCGTAGGAATCTGGCTTGATCATCCGATTAGCCTCTCGGCGGTGAGAGGGAGCCTCCAACCCCGAGGCAAGAACACCTGGTATGCGCGCGTGTATCTGGGGCGCGATGAGAAGGGTCGCAAGCGCTATCTGACGCGCACCATCCACGGCAACAAGCGCTTCGCAGAGGACATGCTCCCCGAGGTCCTCATGGAGGCGGGCCGAAGCGACGTCGTCGCCGAGGGAACCCTCTCGGACCTCGTCCAGCGGTGGGAGGCCGTTGCCGATGCGAATCTGGCTCCAACGACCCTGCGCGAGTACCGGCGACTCCTCGATCGCCTGATCCTCCCCCGCTTCGGCCACATCAAGGTGCGCAACCTCCGCCCTGCTGACATTGACGCTTTCTATGCCGACCTCCAGCGGCGTGGTGCAGGGAAAGGTGGGGCCCCTCGGTGCGCAAAGCATCCACCATGTCCACTCACTGCTACGCCGGCTTCTCAACCAGGCCGTGAGGTGGGGGTGGATCACGACGAGTCCAGCGGCCCGAGCCTCGCCACCTCGCGTCCGACGTCACGACATCCGTATCCCTCCCGTTGAGCAGGTGGGAAAGCTAATCCGAGCAGCTGGTGAAAGGGACCCCGAATTAGGCTG
>DATBBR010000138.1 GCA_036270875.1 Acidimicrobiales bacterium | reverse complement strand
CACAGCCCGCCCGGGAGGCGGGCTCCATGCACACAGCCCGCCCGGGAGGCGGGCTCCATGCACACGGCCCGCCCGGGAGGCGGGCTCGGTGATCGGGCCAGAGTTCTCGCTTCCCGTCACCCCTAGCATGCCGAGCATGGCGCCCGCCCTGTTCTCGCCTGACGGTGACACCTTTCTCCCGGCTGCGCTCGCCCGCAGCCCCTGGTCGCCGGAGACGCTGCATGGTGGGTCGGTGGCCGCCCTGCTCGCCCGTGCCGTCGAGGCCTGTTCATCGAGCGACGACCGACAGGTCACGCGGCTGACTGTGGACCTGATGCGACCGGTGCCCGTGACGCCGCTGCGGGTCCAGGCCGAGGTGGTGCGGCCCGGGCGGAAGGTCCAGCTGGTCGAGGCGTCGCTGTGGGATGGCGATGCCGCCCTCGCCCAAGCCCGGGCGCTCCTCCTGCGGACCACCGATGCTCCCGTGCCGGAAGGGGCGGCCACTTCGGGCCCGGTCGTGCCGGGGCCCGATCGCGGCCGTGAGACACCCTTCCCGCGGGGGGACTACGAAGCCCTGCACAACGCCGGGACCGAGATCCGCTTCGTCAGCGGCGTCTTCGCCGAGCCGGGTCCGGCGACGGTCTGGATCCGACTCCGCCAGCCCGTGGTGGCGGGCGAGCAGCCGTCGCCGCTCCAGCGCGTGGCGGCTGCGGCCGACTTCGGCAACGGGGTGAGCGCGGTCTTGGACTTCGCGCGTTGGGTCTTCGTCAATCCCGACCTGACCATCTACCTGAACCGGCTTCCGGCGGGGGAGTGGGTCTGCCTGGAGGCGCGCACGGAGGTGGAGGGACACGGCGTGGGCATGGCCCACAGCCGTCTCCACGACGAGCTGGGACCGATCGGCCGTTCGGCCCAGTCCCTGCTGCTCGAGCCGCTCTGACCGTTTTGCACGAAGTGATCGTGGACGGGCCCTCCCGGGCCAGGCCCATGCCGATTGCGACGCTGGCCGCTACAGTATGCTGCCCTGACACGCAATCAGGTCTCTCGGGGGGCGGCACGGAGAACGCGTCGCACGCGACGCCGCGTCCATAGCAGCGCATCACAGCAGGGAGAGTGACGTGAGACTCAAGAGGGGGATCGGGCTGCCGGCGGTCGTCGTCGCGGTAGCCGTCGTGGCGGCGGCTTGTGGCGGCGGTAGCTCGAACAGCTCGTCGACCACGACGACCAGCAGCGGACCGACGACCAGCGCGCCCAGCGGGGGCACCGCGTCGGATGTCGGGGTCACCCCGAACCAGATCACGGTGGGCAACGTCTCGATCCTCTCCGGGCCCGTGCCCGGGCTGTTCCAGGGCGCACCGAACGGCGCCGACGCCTTCTTCGCCTACCAGAACAGCCTCGGCGGCGTGAACGGCCGCAAGATCGTGCTCAAGTCGTCCGACGACGCCTTCTCCTGCAACCAGAACCAGAACGAGACCCAGTCCCTCGCTGGTCAGGCCTTCGCATTCGTCGGCTCCTTCTCGCTGTTCGACAACTGCGGGGCGAAGGTGCTCCAAGCTCAACCCACCATCCCCGACGTCGCCTTCTCGCTGGACCCGGTGGCCCAGGCCCTGCCCAACAACTTCAGCCCCTCGCCGCTCGGCAATGGCTACCGGACCGGGCCGTTCATCTACTACAAGCAGCAGTTCCCGAAGGCAGTGCAATCGGTCGGCGCCCTCGTGGCCAACATCCCGTCGTCGATCGCCTCGTGGAACAACGAGAAGGCGGCCATGCAGCAGGTCGGTGGGTACCACGTCGCCTATGAGCGGGACATCAACCCGCTCGACACCGACTTCACCTCCGACGTCGTGCGCATGCGCAGCGCCGGGGTGCAGATGGTCGTGCTGACAAACACCGACGTGAAGAGCACGGCCCGCTTCCTCAACAACGCCCAGCAGCAGGGGTTCAAGCCGCAGCTGGTCGAGTCGGGGGGAGTGGCATACGACGCCAGCTTCTTCAAGCTCGTCAACCCGGGCGCGGCGCAGGGGCTGCTCAACGACCAGACCCAGGCCCTCTACCTCGGCGGCGACGCCAAGTCCACCCCGGAGGTGGGGCTGTTCGACACCTGGATGGCCAAGACCCACCCCGGCTCCCCGCCGGACATCTTCAGCGTGTACGGCTGGACCTCGGCCCGGCTCTTCGCCCAGGCGCTGCAGACGGCCGGTCTCAATCCCACGAGGGCGAGCGTGGTGGCTGCTCTGCAGAACGTGCACAGCTTCAACTCCAACGGACTGCTGGCGACCGGTGACCCGGCGGGCAAGAAATCGCCCACCTGTTGGGTGCTGATCAAGGTCAACAACAACCAGTACCAGCGACTGCAGCCGCCCAGTCCGCCCTCGGGCTTCACGTGCAATCCCGACGGCCAGTACACGCGCCCCGGCTGAGCTGAGCTCCGGCGATGAGCGAGTTCCTCGCCCTCAGCGTCGTAGGGATCGTGGCCGGCTGCATCTACGCGCTGACCGCCATGGGCCTGGTGGTGACCTACACCACCTCGGGGATCTTCAACTTCGCCCACGGGGCGATCGGCATGGTGGCGGCCTTCTTCTTCTGGGAGCTGTCGGTGAACCAGGGTTTGCCGACGCCCGTGGCCCTGGTGCTCGTCCTCTTCGTCTTCGCGCCGCTGATGGGCGCATTGATCGAGCGGGTGCTCATGCGCCCCCTGCACGGGGCGTCGGTCGAGACCACGCTGACGGTGACGATCGGCCTCCTCCTGCTTCTCATCGGGCTGGCCACGATCATCTGGGACCCCACGACATCGCGGGTCCTTCCCCAGTTCTTCGCCGGCAACTCGGTCTCGATCCTCGGGGTCGTCGTGACCTGGCACCAGCTCACGGTGGTGATCGTGGCCGTGGCGGTGGCGGTCGGCATGCGTCTGTTCCTGTTTCGGACCCGGCCGGGCACTGCGATGCGGGCGGTGGTCGACGATCCGGAGCTGGCGTCAATGGCCGGGGCCTCACCGGCGCGCTTCGGTCAGTACGGCTGGGCCATCGGGGCCTTCCTCGCCGCGTTGGCCGGGATCCTCCTCGCCCCGCTCGTCACGCTGGACATCAACACCCTCACGCTGCTCGTCATCAACGGCTACGCCGCGGCGCTGGTGGGCAGGCTCAAGAACCTGCCTCTGACGTTCGCCGGTGGCGTCGTACTGGGGCTGGTCGAGTCGTACGCTGTCGGCTACCTGCCGGTCGGGACGCTTCTCTCGCAGATCAAGCCGGTCGTACCGATGGTGTTCCTGTTCATCGTCATCCTGGTCGTGCCCCAGGGGCGGCTGCGGGCGGCGGGGCGCGCCGTCGCCCTCAGGGTGCCGCGCGTCGCGGGGCTGCGCGAGTCTGTCATCGCCGGCGCTGCCTTCGTAGCGCTGACCTGGTTCGTGTCCGCCCACCTGTCGAGCGCCAACCTGGCTACGGCCGGGCATGGCCTCGCCTTCGCCATCATCATGCTCTCCCTGGTCCTGCTGGTCGGCTACGGAGGCCAGGTGTCGCTCTGCCAGCTGACGTTCGCCGGGCTGGGGGCGTTCGCCATGGGGGAGGTGGCCGGAGGGGGATCGTGGCTCGGAGTTCTCGCCGGCATCGGGTTGGCCGGCGCGGTCGGAGCACTGGTGGCGCTGCCGGCGATTCGGTTACGCGGTCTGTACCTGGCCTTGAGCACGCTCGCGTTCGCGGAGGCAATGGACTTCGCCTTCTTCCAGAACACGAACGTCTTCGGCACCGGCAGCGCCTTGTCCGTTGGACGCGTGCACATCCCCGGGATATCGCTCCAATCGCCCCGGGCCTTCCTCGTTCTCCTCGCCGTGGTGTTCGTCGTGGTCGGCGTCGGCGTGCTGGCCCTGCGACGGTCGGCCTTCGGGCGGCGGCTGGTGGCCATGGGCGACAGCCCGTCGGGGACGGCGACCGTGGGGATCAACATCACACGCACCAAGCTGGTGGTGTTCACCGCCTCAGCCGCCCTCGCCGGCCTCGGCGGAGTGCTGTACGGGGGCCAGCAGACCCAGGTCGGGGCGAACGACTTCCAGCTGCTCTTCAGCCTCACCCTCCTGCTCCTCGCCAGCGTCTGGGGCATCAAGACCGTGAGCGGGATGCTCATGGCCGGGTTGCTGTTCGCCATCTTCCCCGTGATCCAGTCGCACGTGCCGGCCCTCCGAGATCTTCTGTATGTGGCGGTGGGGCTCGGGGCCGTCAGCATCGGGCGCAACCCGAACGGCGTCATGGGCGGCAAGACACCCCTCGAACGCTGGAGGGACCGCCGCGCCGCGGCCCAGCCTCCATCCGATGCCGGCGCACTCCCGGACGCGGTAGAGGAGCCGACCCGTGTTGCGGGTTGACGCGGTCAGCGTCAGCTTCGGCGGGGTGCAGGCCTTGGGCGGCGTCTCGCTCGACGCTGCAGCGGGGACCGTGACCGGTCTCATCGGCCCCAATGGCGCCGGCAAGACCACGCTGTTCAACGTCGTCACCGGGTTCCAGCGGCCCACCCGGGGCTCGGTCAGCATGGACGGCCGCGACATCACCGGCCTGCGACCCCACGTCCGCGCTCGGCGCGGCCTGGGACGGACCTTCCAGCGGCTGGAGCTGTTCGGCTCGCTCAGTGCCCGAGAGAACATCCTCGTCGGCATCGAGGCGCGCCTCGGGCGGGCTGATCGCGATGGCGGCCGGCGTGCGGCGGCGGACGAGATCCTCGAGCGCGTCGGCCTCCGGCCGGTGGCCGATCGCCAGGCCGACACCCTGCCCACCGGCATGGCCCGGCTGGTCGAGCTGGGGCGGGCCCTGGCCACCCGGCCCAAGCTGCTGCTGCTGGACGAGCCGAGCTCGGGCCTTGATCACGGTGAGACCGAGACCCTCGGCCGGCTGCTGGCCCAGCTGGCGGGCGAGGGCATGGCCGTGCTTCTCGTCGAACACGATGTGGACCTGGTCATGCGCGTGTGCAGCCGGGTCCACGTGCTCGACTTCGGGCAGGTGATCGCGGTGGGGACCCCGGCCGAGGTGCAGGCCGACCCGAGGGTCCAGTTGGCCTACCTCGGCGTCGAGGCCGGCCCGGGAGGCCGGCCGACGGGCACGGACCGACCGGCCCAGGACAGCGGTGCCGGAGTGGGCGGGTGAGCGACCTCCCGGCCCTCAAGCTGGAGGGC
>DATBBR010000137.1 GCA_036270875.1 Acidimicrobiales bacterium | reverse complement strand
TGACGTCTTTGCCCTTGTTGCTCGCGTCCATGAAATACTCACCTCTCTTTGGGTTGCGTAGGGGCCCATGTCGGCCCGCTTGCGCAGGGTGCGGCCATTCTCCAGCCCAGGCCCGAAGGCCCACGAAGAAGAACTCCGTTATGGTCGGAACGACCAACTGTTCTTCTTCTACCCCGAAAACCGCGCGCCCTCACATGACGATTCGAGGCGGCGATACACACATCAATTCAGCGGGATCGCCTCTTCTGACCAACCGCACGAATGAGTTGGGCTTTGCCCATCCTGGAGCGGCCGTCGATATCGAGCCGCGCCGCCTCACGCCGTAGCTCGGTAACGGTCATGGCGCCGGCGCCGGTTCCCGTGCCCTTCGACGCCCCGCGCTTGCGCGCCGCCGCCTTCGCCCCTTCGCGACCAAGGGCACTGCGGGTCTTGCTGGGAAGCTTGGTGATGGTTCTGTTCTTTCGAGCACCGGCTTGGGCCTTCTTCACGTTCCGACGTGCCGTTTGACGCTGGTTCTCGGTTGCCATCTGCCACTGCCTCCTCCCTGCATTTCTGCCTTTCCTCGCGCTGGGCTCCTACCCCCGCGACCGCAAGGGTGAACCTCAGCACGTTCCCGTGAACGGGCCTTGGCGGTTACCTCGAGGCGCCGCGGTTCTCCCAAGTGCGCTATGTGGGAGATCGAGGTTGCGACCTCCTGAGGGCGGCAGAGTTTTGACGTGCTCGAGGCTGGGCAGGTGTCAGGCGGTGACATGGAGATGAACAGTTGGCCGGTGCTGCTGAGGGCGCCCGTGGGGGCCGTCGGCACTGTGGCTGCCGGTGCGGTCGACGTCGCCAGGTTGCTGGCTCCCCAACAGGGTCGCCGCCGTAGACGGATCTGGGGGCGTGACGGACGTGCCCACATCGAGCTTCGTGGCCTTGGCGACCCGGACGACGACCTGTTGGTCAAGCGGGTAGAAGACGCCCTGGAGGCAACCCCGGGCGTCCAATGGGCCCAGGTCAATCCGGTGACGGGCCGGGTGGTTGTCGCCTTCGACCCCCAGCGTGCCAGCGTCGAGGTCCTGCTCGGGGTGATCGAAGCTACCGAGGCGGCCGAGGGCGTGGCGGATGTGCCGTTCCCGCTGAACCGCCCGGAGTACCCAGGCGACGTCGAGCCCATCCGGCGAGCGCTCTGTGCGGTGGTGGCCGACGCCGCCGGACTCAGCCTGAGTGCCTTCGGTGCCATCCTTCGCTCGACACCGTTTCCGGTCGAGTTGGCGTCGCTGGTCACCCTGCTCGACACCCAGCCGCGGCTCCGCCACCTTCTCGAATCCCGGGTGGGGGGTCCCGCCACGGACCTCGGCCTGGCGGTTACCAACGCCGTGGCCCAGGGACTGGCCCAGGGCCCGATCGGACTGGTGGTCGACCTTGCCTATCGCCAGGTTCTTCTCGGCGAGGCCCGGGTTCGCCGTCAGACGTGGGAGTCACGTGAGGCCGAGCTGTGGAGCCAGCCCGGCCCGACGCCTCCCACCCGGTCCGACGCTGCTCGGCCAGTGCCCCTGCGCAATGGCCGGCTCGATACCTACGCCGACCGGGCCACGCTCGCGTCTGTCGGAGCCGCCGGCCTGACCCTCGGGCTGACCCGAGATCCACGCACGGCGCTGACCATGCTCGGGGCGGGCGCCCCCAAGGCCGGCCGCATGGGCCAGCAGGTCTTCGCCGCCGAGGTGGGCAAGGCTCTGGCCCGCCGCGGTGTGATCGTCCTCGATCCCGCCGTGCTGCGTCGACTGGAGCAAGTCGACTGTGTGGTCATCGAAGAAGAGCTGGTGCTCACCGACAGCTTCGGCCTCGGACCGGTCACCGTCGTGCACGGTGAGGACGAAGGGTGGGTTCGTCGCAACCTCGTCGACCTCTTTGATCCCCGCGACCCGTTCCGCACTCGCCGGACCCGAGGTTGGACCCTGGCTCCGGTCAACCCGAGCGAGGCGGGGGACAGCGTCCTCAAGGGGTCGATCGATGCGAGCGCCAGTCAGCCCGGGTCGACACTGGCCCTGAGCTTCGAGGGCAGGACACGGGCGGTCGTCACCGTGGCCGAACAGCTCGACGAGGAGGCGGGGGTCCTGGTCGGTGCGGCCAGAGAGGCCGGGCACATGGTGGCCATCGCCGGCGGGCGCGCTGAGCTCGTCGAGGAGCTCGGCGCCGATATGTCGGTGGCGGGCGGGAGCCAGCTGGGCGAGTCCATCCGCATGCTGCAGGAAGACGGTTGCGGCGTGGTGCTCGTGTCCAAGTCCGACCGGGCTCTGGCCAGCGCCGACTGCGGTATCGAGGTTCATTCCGGCGCCGGCGTGGCGGCAAGTGGGCACCTCATCTCCTCGACCGGGCTGGCCGACGCCAGCTTCGTGCTCCGAGCCGCCGGGTCGGCCCGAGCGGTCGCCCGTCAGAGCGTCGCGCTGTCGATAGCCGGTTCGACCCTGGGAGGTCTCGTCGCCGTCATGGGCATGCCCGGGCGCGCCGGGGCCAGGGCCATCACCCCGGTGAACCTCGCTGCGCTTGGCTCGCTCGTGATGAGCGCCCGCTCGGCACGGCGCCTGGCGGGCAAGTCCGATCAATCACCATCCGCCCAGCTACCCCCGCCTTGGCACCAGATGCACGCCTCCGAGGTCCTGGAGGTGCTGCACACGAGTCGCGACGGCCTTTCGAGCGACGAGGCCGTGGAGCGACGGTCGGAGCCAGAGGTGCCGGCCCCTTCGTTCTGGCGCGCGCTACGAGAAGAGTTGGCCAACCCTTTGACCCCCATCCTCGGTGCCGGGGCGGCGGCCTCCGCCGCGGTGGGCTCGGTGGCCGACGCGATCATGGTGGCCGCGGTGAGCGGATTCAATTCCCTCCTCGGCGGAGCCCAGCGCTACCAGGCCGAGCGGTCGATCGCCGCCCTCCTGGAGAAGACCGAACAATCAGTCAACGTGATCCGAGACGGTAGGCCCGCTCCCGTCGACGTCGACGAGGTCGTCGATGGCGACGTTGTCGTCCTCGAAGCCGGCGACGCAGTACCGGCTGACTGTCGGATCCTCGAGGCCGAGTACCTGGAGGTGGACGAGTCCAGCTTGACCGGCGAGTCGGTGCTGGTGCCCAAATCCGCCGAGGCCTCCTACTCACCGGCGGTGGCAGAACGGTCCTCGATGCTCTACCAGGGTTCCTACGTCGCCGCCGGCAAAGCCTTGGCCGTGGTGGTGGCCATCGGCGAGAACACCGAGATCGGACGGACGGAGCGGGCGGCCGGGTCGTCTCGGCCCGCCACGGGCGTGGAGGCCCGGTTGCACCAGCTCACCAGGTGGGCGCTGCCCGCATCTGGCCTTGGTGGGGGGGCCGTGGTCGCCACTGGACTGCTGCGGGGCCGAGGGATGAGGAACGCGGTGGGAACGGGAGTGAGCCTGGCGGTGGCCGCCGTTCCCGAGGGCCTCCCGTTGTTGACCACGATGGCCCAGTTGGCTGCCGCCCGCCGACTGTCCCAGCGCGGCGCCCTGGTTCGCAACCCGAGAGCGATCGAGGCCCTCGGGCGGGTGAACGTGTTGTGCGTCGACAAGACGGGCACGCTCACCAAGGGCAAGATCCGCCTCGTGGCGATCTCCGACGGTCGCAGCGAGCACGTGGTCGGCGAGGAGAGCATGTCTCGGCCATATCGGGACGTCCTGGCTGTCGCCCTGCGGGCGAGCCCGCCGTCTCGCTCGGACGACGTCCTTCCCCATCCCACCGACGCCGCCGTCGTCGACGGAGCCAGCCAGGTCGGCATCAGCACAGACGAATGCCATCCCGGCTGGCAGCGGGCTGACGAGCTGCCTTTCGAGCCGGCGCGGGGCTATCACGCCGTCCTCGGGGTGTCGGAGGGACGGACCTTCCTGAGCGTCAAGGGTGCCCCCGAGATCGTCCTGCCCCGATGTGCCCGGTGGACGGTCTCCGGTGAGAGGAGCAGGCTCGATGCCAGCGCCCGCCGGCATCTCGACGAAGAGGTCTCCCGCTTGGCGCGGCGCGGGCTCAGGGTCCTGGCCGTGGCCGAGGCGGAGCGGCCGGACCGCCGGCAACTGGACGAGGACGACATCAAGGACCTCGACTTGGTGGGCTTCATCCTCCTCGCCGATCCGGTGCGCAAGACGGCGGCCGCGGCCGTTGCGGGTTTGCGCGATGCGGGGGTCGAGGTGGTCATGGTCACCGGCGACCACCCGAGCACCGCGGAGGGCATCGCCGCCGAGCTCGGGGTCCTCGACGGGCGTCGCATCCTGTCCGGGTCCGAGTTACAGGAGCTGAACGACGCCGCCCTGGCTGAGGCGGCGAGCGACGTATCGGTCTTCGCCCGGGTGACCCCTCTGGACAAGGTCCGGATCGTGCGGGCCTTCCAACAGGGCGGACGAGCCGTGGCGATGACCGGGGACGGGGCCAACGACGCTCCCGCCATCCGCCTGGCTGACGCCGGGGTGGCCGTCGGCAAGCGGGCCACCCCGGCGGCGCGCCAAGCCGCCGATGTGGTGGTGACCAACAACAAGGTCGAGACGATCGTCGAAGCCATCATCGAAGGCCGCGGGATGTGGGCGTCGGTGCGAGAGGCGCTGTCGATTCTGCTCGGAGGCAACCTCGGGGAGATGACCTTCGTGATCGGCGGCGGGCTCGTCACCGGCCAGTCCCCGCTCTCTGCGCGCCAGCTGCTCCTGGTGAACCTGCTCACCGACGTCGCTCCTGCGCTCGCCATCGCCGTGCGTCCACCGAAAAGCGTGTCGCGACAGGACCTGGTGCGCGAGGGACCGGAGGCATCGCTCGCCGCATCCCTCGACAGGGCCATCGCCGTTCGGGCGGCCACGACGGCCGCCGGCGCTGGTGGGGCATGGGTCGTGGCCCGGATGAGCGGACGACGGCAGCGAGCGAGCACCATCGCTCTTGCGGCCTTGGTCGGCACCCAGCTCGGCCAGACACTCTGGAGCGGAGGCTTCGATCCGCTCGTGGCAGCGGCTGGAATCGGCTCTGCCGCCATCCTCGTGGGTGTTGTGCAGACCCCAATCCTGAGCCAGTTCTTCGGCTGCACGCCGCTCGGGCCAGTTGGGTGGGCGACCGCTGGAGTCTCAGCAGTGGCGGCTACGGCGACCAATGCAGCGGTATCGACCATCCTTCGCCAGCAGCAGGACCACGGCAACGGCGGGGCGGGAGTTCTCGGTGCACCCGACGAGGTGGACGCGTAGTACTGGCGTAACGACCGAGTACCGCTGCTGGAGCCTCGGCCTCCTCGTGCGCACCTGGTTTGGGAGGGAGGCAGGCTTCAGAAATGAACTGTGTGGGAATACTTTCTGAACACAGACCGATGCTCACAGGAGTCTTGAGATGGCTCAAGAGGACAAGGTACTGGTGAGTCGTGTCGGTCCGATCGAGATCGACTGGCCCAGATCGGCGGGGTTCTTCGGTGCCTTGGCCGCTGCTACCGCGGTCGGGTTGATCGAGCCCCCCCTGGGTCTGTTCATCGCCGCCGTGCCCTTCATCAAGATGCTTGACCGGCCCCAGCTGCCTGTCCTGCCCCGCTTCGTGAGCCAGGTGCTGGATGGGATGGCCAAGCCGGTGGGAGGTGACGCCGAAGGCACGATCCGATTCAGCGGAC
>DATBBR010000136.1 GCA_036270875.1 Acidimicrobiales bacterium | reverse complement strand
TGGCCGACGAGGGAGCTCGCCCCGGCCAGCGGGTGCCCGTGGTGGCCACGAGCAGCCTGCTGACCCTGGCTGGCGTGCTGGCAGCGGCCCGCCTGGGTGGTGCCGGCGCCGCGCTCAACCCCCAGCTGACCATCGAGGAGCTGGCGCGGCTGTGGCAGCTGGCGGGCCTCGCCGGGGTGGGGATCGCGGAGGCGGGTCACGCCGACGCGCTCCGGGCCGCCATGGACGGGCCTGGGACGGTCCTCACCGAGGCCGACCTGCCGGGCGAGGCGAGGGACTCGGTGCCGGGTCCGGTCGGCGACGGCCAGGACGAGGCCCTGGTGCTCTTCACCAGCGGGACGACGGGGCTCCCGAAGGCCGTCCCGATGACCCATGCCGTGCTGACTGGACGGATCCGTTCCTGGTGCGGTCCGTTCGACGCCGCAGCCCCGGCCGCCGTCCGGATCATGTGTGTGCCGATGTTTCACGTCGGCGGCCTGCTCGGGTTGCTGATGAGCCTCTACTCGGGGCACACCACGGTCATCCAACCCCGGTTCGACGCCGGCGGCTGGCTCGACCTCGTCGAGCGCCACCGGGTGAGCGCCGCCTTCGTGGTGCCGACGATGCTCGGGCGGATCCTCGACCACCCCGACTTCGCCCGTACCGACCTGGGATCCCTGCGATCCCTCGCCTACGGCGCGGCACCCGCTTCCCCTGATCTCGTCGCCCGGGCGACCGAGGCGCTGCCAGGTGTCGCCTTCTCGAACGTCTTCGGCCAGACGGAGACCCTCGGCGCTTATACCGCCCTTTCGGCCGACGACCACCACCACGATGTTCGCCGGACCTCTGTCGGCAGGGCGCTTCCCGGCATCCAGCTGCGCGTCGTGGACCCCGACTCGGGCGAGGACGTGCCCGGCGGGGAGCCAGGCGAGCTCTGGGTCCTTTCGGAGCAGAACGTCGCTCCAGGCTGGCTGCGGACCGGCGATCTGGCCCGCGTGGACGCCGACGGGTACGTGTTCCCGGTCGGGCGGCTCTCCGACACCATCAACCGCGGCGGGGAGAAGCTGGGGCCCATCGAGGTGGAAGAGGTGCTCCGCACCCATCCGGCTGTCGCCGACGCCGCCGTGGCCGCACTACCCGACGCCGACCTGGGCGAGCGCGTCGGGGCCGCGGTCGTGGCGCGCCAGGCGGTGAGCCCCCAGGAGCTTCGCGCTCATTGCCGCCAGCATCTCGCCCGCTTCAAGGTGCCGGACACGGTCGTCCTGGTCGACCAGATCCCCTACGACGACCTCGGAAAGGTACGTCGCCGATCGCTGGCGACGATGATCGCGGACAGCGCGGAGAGGAGCCCCTGATGCTGTTCCTGCACGAGGTGCACAAGGTCAAGGGAGCCGAGGAGGATGCCTTCGAGGCCGCCTGGCGCGACGACTGGATGCCTCGTCTGGCCGAGGAGAAGGACGCTCGAGTCCTGTGGTACCTGAACCAGGCGCACGGCGCCGGTCCCTCGTACACGGTGATCACGATCACGGCCATCCGGGACGGCGCGGCATGGGAACGCCTTGCCCGCCGGATCCAGGACGGCGATCTCTCCGCCCTCGTGGCCGAGCAGGACCGCCGGCGCCACACGGTCGACGCCAAGCTCCTGCTGCCCGTCCCGTGGTCGGCAATGCAGGAGGTCGAGCTGAGCGCGGTGCCCGCCAACGGCGACACCCACGAGTTGAGCCTGTACATGGAGGACACCGGATGGCCCTCGGCTCCCCTTGGCGAGTACGTCGAGTTCTGGGGCCGGACCTACTACCCGGCCATCATGGACCGGCCCGCCGCTGAGCGCCTCCTCGACATCCAGGCCAGCTTCCAGGTCGCCTACGGTGCCGGGCACCGGCCCGAGGCCATCCTGATGCAGAAGGTCGTCGACAACGACCGCCTGCTCGCCCTCCTCGCCCACGAGACTCGCCCCGAGCACCGCCGGCCCGGCACCTTCATGCACGACGCCCTCGCCTACCGCGATCAGTGGGAGAGCAGGCTGCTGCGCACGAGCAGCTGGTCCCCGCTCTACTGACGGTGATCTACCGTGGGGTGTCGGCCCGGTGTGCCCTCACCCTGGCCACGCGCCAATCATGGACAAGCACGACCAGCGCGGCCGGAGGGGCCGACACCGGAGACCGACTCCCCAGGCCGGTCTTGGAGTCGCCGCCATCGCCCTGGCGGCGGCGGGTCTGCTGGCCCTGAGCCTCCGGAGCGGAGACAGCCCCCACCACCAGGCGCTCCGCACGGCCCCGGTCATCCCCGGGCCAACGGAGCCGGTCATCACCTCCACCGCACCGCCTCGACCCACGACCGCGCCACCCGCGACCTCCCCTCCCCCGACGACACCAGCTCGTCTGGGCCTGCCGGTCACCGCCGTCGGCGACTCGCTCATGGTCGACATGCAGCCCTATCTGGGCGCGCTCGTGCCCGGCATCTCGGTGGACGGCGCGGTAAGCCGGCCCTGGCAGACCGGCGTCACGATCGTGTCCGAGCTGAACCTCGCGGGCCGGCTGAGACCGGAGGTCGTGGTCGGTCTCGGGGCCAACGGGGGGGTCACCCCCGCGCAGTTCGACGCCATGATGCGCGCCGCGGCCGGAGCAAGGCGGGTCGTCTTCGTGAACGTGCGCCTGCCGCGATCCTGGCAGGACGAGACCAACGCCACGCTGCGCGACGGCGTGGCCCGATACCCGGGCACGGCTGTCCTCGCCGATTGGTACACCCTGAGCACCGCTCAACCCTCCTGGTTCGCGCCTGACGGCGTCCATCTCCAGACCGCCGGCGCCCAGGCCATGGCCTCGCTCGTCGCCGGCCGCCTTTAGAGTCACCCGTCGATGGATGGACCTCAGTTCCTCGGCCTGGAGCCGACCGATGACCCCAACCGGTGGCTCCTGCCGGTGGTGCCCCCCTTGCTGAGCGGCGTGGGCGCCCTCTTCGGCGGGTGCGGGCTGGCCGCGGCCATGGAGGCCATGGAGGCCACCACCGGCCGGCAGACCATCTGGGCGGCAGCGCAGTACCTGTCGTTCGCCCGCCCCCCCGCCACGGTGAGCATCGAGGTGGTGGCGATGGTGGTCGGGCACCAGACCAGCCAGGCTCGGGCCATCGGCCGGGTGGGCGACGAGGAGATCTTCACCGTCAATGCTGCTCTCGGCGTCCGGCCGTCCGAGCTCCAAGGACAGTGGGCGGCCCGCCCGCCGGTGCCGCGCCCCGAAGACAGCCCACCCCGGGTGCTCGAGGGTCGCCACGAGGCCACGATCATGCAGCGCCTCGACGTTCGCCTCGCCGACGCCCGCCCGCTCGACCAGCTCGAGGGGGGCCCCAGCGGCGACGGCCGGTCCTCCCTCTGGGCCCGCCTGGACGGGCTCACGTCGAGCACCACGACGCTGGCCATCCTCGGAGACTTCGTTCCCTTCGGGATCAGTCAGGCCATCGGCCAATGGGCGGGCGGCACCAGCCTCGACAACACCATCCGCGTGGCCCGGCGCGTGCCCACCGAGTGGGTGCACCTCGACATCCGCGTGCAGGCGGTGGCCGACGGCTACGGGCACGGCCTGGTCCATCTGTGGGCCGAGGACGGCACGCTGCTCGGAACGGCCAGCCAGACGGCGGTGGTCAGGCACCGGCGCGCCTGATCTAGATGCGCCCCCATGACCGGTCGGTGATGCCGGTCTCGTAGCACTGAAGCAGGTGCTGCAGCCACGCAACACTGTCCTCGAGGCCACCGGGCTGGTTGCGGGCAAGCCAGAGCTCGCGGTGGTGCTCGATCAGCGGCCGCAGCTCGGCGGCGAGGGTCGAGCGCACCGCATCGGGCACCGACGACAACCAGCCGTCCTCGGCGAGGCGGGCCCGGCCGTCGCGGCACACGAGCGCCACCAGCGCGGCTGCCGTGCGCAGCTCGTCGATGACGAGGCTGGCGTCCGGCCGCCGGGACCGGGAGCGCCCGAGCCGTTCGACCGCCGCCTCGAGCGAATCCTCGACCCCGCGCAGGTCCTCGACGTTCATCCCCGCGCTGATCCCCCGGTCGAGCTGGAGCTGCGGATAGTAGAGGTGCATGACCAGCACGGAGATGTTGGGGAACTGCGGGACGATCGCCCGATGGGCATCACCGAGGGCGAGGAGCGCGGCGCCCAGCTCGCGGGCGGGGTCGTCGAATGCGTGGGCGTCGAGGGCGGCGGCGAGGTCGAGGTCGGCGTTGGTGTCGAGACACCACGACACGGCGGCGGCGTAGGCGAAACCGGGCTCGCTCACCGGCAGGTACTGGAGGTGGCCCATGTCGCC
>DATBBR010000135.1 GCA_036270875.1 Acidimicrobiales bacterium | reverse complement strand
CGATCTAACATCGGCAGCCGGCTGACCATGAAGTACCCGGCCGTCTACCTGATGGGCCCGAAGGCGTCGGGGGAGGTCCTCTCTGTCGCCTATGCCGGCGCCGGCCAGCATCAGGACGCCGGCGCCAAGATGATCCACGCCGCCCCGGAGACCAGCTCCACCATCGTCTCCAAGTCCGTCTCCAAGGACGGGTGGATCACGACGTACCGAGGGCTCGTCCACGTGGACGAGGGTGCTACCAACGCCAAGAGCTTCGTCCGCTGCGACGCCCTGCTCCTCGACGAGAAGAGCACGTCCAACACCAAGCCCTACATGGAGGTCGAGGAGCGCGACGCCCAGATCGGCCACGAGGCAACGGTCTCCAAGGTGGGGGACGACCAGCTGTTCTACCTCATGAGCCGCGGCCTCTCGGAGCAGCAGGCCATGAGCATGATCGTGAACGGCTTCATCGAGCCCGTGACCCGTACGCTACCGATGGAGTACGCCGTCGAGTGGAGTCGGCTGATCGAGCTGCAGATGGACGACTCCGTCGGCTGACCCAAGCAGGCGCCGCGGCGCGCTTCGTCACGCCAAGTTCACGAGGTGCGACGTCTGGCTGCGGCCGGCCGAGTGTAGAATCGGATTCCCGCTGAGCGAAGGGTGCTCACGGGATGCGCCCCCGGTCCCAGGGGATACAGCTCATGCCGATGCGCGAGGAATGCAAGCACTTCCAGAGCCGGACGTACGCATCCGGTGAGGTGGCGCGCTTCTGTGTGCTCGACCTGGCCCCCGAGGCACCCTGGCGGTGCCCTGACAACTGCCCGGCCTACGAGCGGAGGATGGCGGACGCCGGCTGGACGCACGGCAGCCTCGTCGAGCCGGCGATCGAGGACGAGCCCGAGGTTCCTGGCCCCGAGGCGGCGCACCTGCTGGACGAGGCCGAGGACATCGTGAACTCGGTCGGCGCCACCTTGGCGGCCGAGGTCGAGCGGGAGCGGGAGCGACGGGCCGCGACCGCCGCCAGCCCGTGGTGGCGTCGGTGGCGCCGGGGTCGCTGACCCTACAAGCCCCTGAACGAAGGCGGGCGCTTCTCGGCGAAGGCGGCCATCGCCTCCCGTAGGTCGTCGGACGGGAGGAAGGCCGCGTTCCACGCGGCCACGTAGTCCAGCCCCTCGGCCACGCTGCGCTCCGCGCTCGCCGCCAGCACCGCCTTGGTCCCCTGCACGGCCAGCGGTGAGTTGGCCGCGATCTCGGCCGCCATCTCGGCGGCCGCCTTCACTACTGCCTCGTGATCGGGAAGCACCTCGTTCACCAGGCCGATCTGGCGAGCGCGGTCGGCGGGAACGTCCTTGCCCGTGTACGCCAGCTCCGCCACGTGCCCCATGGGGATGATGCGGGGGAGGCGCTGGAGGCTGCCGAGGTCCGCCACGATGGCGATCTTCGTCTCCCGTACCGAGAAGACGGCATCGGCTGCGGCCAGGCGGATGTCGCAGGCGGCGATGAGGTCGACCCCGCCCCCGATGCAGTAGCCCTGCACGGCAGCGATCACCGGCTTGGGGCAGTCCGCCACGGCGGTGATCGAAGCCTGCATCCGGTGCACCTGTCTCAGGGTCTGGCGGGCGTTGGTCACCTGCGACCCGGCGGAGCCGGCAACCGAGCCACCCATGGCCTTGAGGTCGAGGCCGACGCTGAAGTGCGGTCCGCGCCCGGCCACCACCACGGCGCGGATCTCGTCGTCATCGGCAAACTGCTCCATCATCACGGGCAGGTCGGCCCAGAAGTCCGGGCCCATGGCGTTCCGGCGCTCGGCGCGGTCGAGCCACAGCGTGCCAACGTGGCCGTTGCGCTCGATGGACAGGACCTGTGAGCCGGCCATGGCGGCCACAGTAGCGGCGGCCGGGCGGTAGGTTCGCCTGGGATGGCCATCGAGCTGCGCTACCGGGTCGTCGACGTGTTCTCCGCCCGGCCCCTGGCTGGCAACGCCGTCTGTGTCGTGCTGGACCCCTGTCCCGAGCCGGTGATGGGCGCCATCGCCCGGGAGGCCAACCTGAGCGAGACGACGTTTCCTACTGTGATCGGCGCGGACGAGTACGAGCTGCGCATCTTCACGCCCGCCGTCGAGCTGCCGTTTGCCGGTCACCCCAGCCTCGGCACGGCGTGGGTCCTCGGTCCCCGCCGCTGGACCCAGACGTCGGAGGGGGCGACGGTCGTCATCGAGGCCGACGAGACGGGGGCGGTGATGGGCCAGCCCACACCCGAGATCACCGAAGCGCCAAAGGCGCTGCTGACGGACTCCACCCTCCCAGGGGCCGAAGGCGCCGAGGGCGCCTACCGGGCCGAGGCCGGGGGTATCACCCACCTCCTCATCCCCACCACGGCCCGTCTCGACCGCCTTCGCCCGTCGCCGGTGGCGGTCGCAGAGGTGGCCCAGAAGGCCCGGGCGACCACCGTGGCGTTGTTCACCCGGGGAGAGCACTCGAGGCTCCATGTGCGGGTCTTCGTTCCTGGCCCGCGGGGCTCCTCGGGTGGAGGGTTCGAGGATCCCGGCACGGGCTCAGCGGCCGGGCCCATCGCCCTGCTCGCCCGCCGGCTCTGGGGAACCGCCGCCGACGTGACCATCTGCCAGGGCGACGAGATCGGCCGGCCCTGCAGAATCGAGGTGCACGCCGAGGAGGCCGACGTGCGGGTCGGGGGCAGGATCGCCGCCTGTGCTGAGGGCAGGTTCACCCTCTAGGGCGGGCCCACGCGACCGACTAACTACAGTGGGTGGATGGTCGGGGGCGTCGAGCACCCGACTGTGGATCTCCTATCTCACGATCTCGTCGCTGAGAGATGACGCCCTTGACCGAGTTCACTGCCGACGCCGCGGCTGCGCTGCCGGGGCCAGCCTGGATGAAGCGGCGGCGCGCCGACGCGCTGGACCGGTTCGAGGCGGGTGAGCTGCCCACCGAGGCCGAGGAGGTGTGGCGCTACAGCCGCATCGACGAGCTCGACCTCGGCGCCTTTCGACCCCTTGCCGGTACCGAGGTGGAGTCCGGAATCCCCCCTGCGGTCACTGCCGTTGCCGACGACATGGGCCCTCGCTCGGGACTGCTGGTGCTGCGAGATGGTCGCGTCGCCCACGCCGAGGTGCGCGATGATCTCGCCGCTCGAGGCGTCGTCCTCGGCGGCCTGCTGCAGGCGGCTCCCGACGAGGGGGCCGAGCTCCTCGGGGCCGTTGCGGGCGCGCCCGACGGCTTCGTCGAGCTCGCGACCGCGTTCCTCGCCGAGGCGGCCCTCGTCCGGGTGCCGCCGAAGGTCGAGCTGGACGCGCCCCTAGTGGTGGTCCACTGGCTGGACACCGATGGAGCTGCCGTCTTCCCCCGCACCGTCGTGCAGGTCGGCGAGTCCAGCCAGGCCGGCGTGGTCGAGGTGATGGCCTCGGGAGACGTGGCCGCTCTGGCGGCGCCGGTCGTCGAGCTCGACGTGGCCGACGCCGCCAACCTCGCCTATGTCGGGCTCCAGCAGCTGGGGTCGCGGGTCTGGCAGGTGGCCTATCAGGCCAGCCGGGTGGGGAGAGACGCGAGCCTGCGGTCGTTCACGGCCTCACTCGGCGGCGAGTACGCCAGGCTGCGAACGGACTCGCGGCTGGCGGGCCAGGGAGGGTCAACCCAGCTCATGGCCGCCTTCTTCGGTGCCGCTGACCAGATGCACGACTTCCGCACCCTCCAGGACCACGACGCCCCGAAGACGACCAGCGATCTGCTCTTCAAGGGGGCGGTGAGCGATCGGGCCCGTTCGGTGTACAGCGGTCTCATCCGGATCCGCCACGGCGCCCACGGGAGCAACGCCTTCCAGACCAACCGCAACCTCGTGCTGTCGGAGGGCGCCCACGCCGACTCGGTTCCCAATCTGGAGATCGAGGAGAACGACGTGCGCTGCAGCCACGCGTCGACGGTGGGACCGATCGACGAGGAGCAGCGGTACTACCTGGAGAGCCGGGGCGTGCCTCCCGCCGCGGCCGACCGTCTCATCGTGGCCGGGTTCTTCAGCGACATACTCGACCGGGCCCCGGCACCAGGTGTCCGGCCCCACCTTCGACGGGCCGTGAGCGATCGTCTGGAGAACGACTGATGGGCGAGCGGGTCAGGCTGTGCGCGACCGATGACGTGCCCACGGGTACGGCGCGACGCTTCGACGTCGGTGAGCATCGCATCGCCCTGATTCGTGTCGGCGACGCGTTCTACGCCATCGGCGACCGCTGCAGCCATGCCGACTACTCGCTGTCCGAAGGCGAGGTCTACGCCGAGGATCTGGAGATCGAGTGCTGGAAGCACGGCAGCACGTTCGCGCTCGAGACCGGCGAGCCTCTCTGCCTGCCCGCCACCCAGCCCGTACCGGTCTACGAGGTGGAGGTCGAGGGCGACGACGTGATGGTGGTACTGCCGTGAGGCCAGCCCGGGAGGTCGGCCCCGACGGGACCGCCGAGCTGTCGATCGCCGGATTGCGAGCTGGTGTCCCCGAGCGGGAGATACTCGAGGGTATCGATCTCCGGCTTCGCGGCGGCGAGGTCCACGCCGTGATGGGCCCGAACGGCTCGGGCAAGAGCACGCTTGCCCATGTCCTGATGGGCCGGCCGGGCTACCGCGTCACGGCCGGCGGCGTGACGCTCGACGGTGTCGACCTCCTTGCCCTGCCCACCTGGAAGCGGGCCCAGGCGGGATTGTTCCTCGTCCCCCAGTACCCGACAGAGGTGCCGGGAGTGAGCCTGGAGGACGCGCTGGGCGAGGCGCTCACCGCCGCCGGTCGGGATCGCAGCGAGGTGCGCGAGTTGGTGGCGGCGGAGGCCGGCCGCATCGGGTTCGACCCGAGGTTCCTCGTCCGGCCCTTGAACGTCGACCTGTCGGGCGGCGAGAAGAAGCGAAACGAGACACTGCAGCTCGGCGTGCTGCGACCGAGATTCGCGGTGTTGGACGAGGTTGACTCGGGTCTCGACATCGACGCCCTCCGGGCCGTCGCCCGGCGCATCGAGGCGGCCACGACCGAGTCCGAGCTCGGCGTGTTGGCGATCACGCACTACACCCGGCTCCTCCACGTGCTGAGGGCCGACGCGGTCCACGTGATGGTCCGCGGGTCGATCGTCCGCAGCGGCGGGCCGGAGCTGGCCGAGGAGCTCGAGCAGACCGGCTACGCGCCGTACGGGGTCGACGAGCCAGGAGCGACCATCTCAGGGGCTTGAGCAGCCCGCTGGGGGCCGGAGAACGGCGCTCCCGGCAGACACAGTGGGGATGCCGGCGCTGACGGCACGGTCGAACTTGACCGAGTGGTCGGGTTACGATCACCGCCACCGGCGGTCCGGTCGGTCGCGAGCGAGGGGGTTCGCCGAGATGCGGTTCTTCAGCTTCCACCTGATGCCCTACCCGGCGTTGCCGGACGACTACGACGGGCCCGCCTGGGTCACCTGTCCCAACTCGCTGTTCGACCCCGGCGTGGGCAGCCAGATCTACAACCGCTACCTGGACGAGCTCATCCTGGCCGAGGAGCTCGGCTTCGACGGAGTCTGTGTGAACGAGCACCACCAGAATGCCTACGGCCTCATGCCCTCCCCCAACCTCATGGCGTCGATCCTCGCCCGCCAGACCAGCCGGGTACGGATCGCGGTGGTGGGCAACGCCCTGCCGCTGTACGACCCGCCCACCCGGGTCGCCGAGGAGTTCGCCATGATCGACTGCATCAGTGGCGGTCGCCTCATCGCCGGGATGGTGGTCGGCGGGGGTCCCGAGTACTACTCGTTCTCGATCAACCCGGCCCATGCCCGGGAGCGGTTCCAGGAGGCGCACGACATCATCAAGCGGGCGTGGACCGAGCCCGGCCCGTTCGAGTTCATCGGCAAGCACTACAAGCTTCGCTACGTCAACAGCTGGCCGCGCCCCGTCCAGCAGCCCCATCCGGAGATCTGGATCCCAGGCGTCGGCTCGCTCGAGACGATCGAGTTCGTCGCCCGCAACCGCTACGCCTACATGGGCATCCCGTACTTCCACATCGACGTGTTCGAGCGGATGTTCAAGATGATGCGCGAGGCCTGTCAGCGACAAGGCTACGAGGTCGACCCGCTCCAGCTCGGTTGGCTCGTGCCCATCTACGTGGCCGAGACCGACGCCGAGGCCCGCCGTCAGTACGAGGACCACTTCTGGTACTTCGTCCGCCGCCTCCTGCCCGGCATCAACATCTCCCCGCCCGGCTACACCTCGATTCGCTCGTACGAGAACATCCTGAAGGGAGCTAAGACCTTCGCCCTCAACCTGAAGACATGGGACGAGGTACAGGCGGGGGAGTACGCCATCGTGGGCTCGCCGGAGACGGTGACCGAGCGGCTCACGGAGAACCTCCGTCGCCTCGGGCCGGGCAACCTGCTCGGTCTGTTCCAGCTGGGAACGCTTCCGGCCGATGCGACCCGGCGCAGCCTCGAGCTGTTCGGCACCGAGGTCATGCCCAAGCTGCGGGCCGCGTTCCCGGCCGGCCAGCCCGTGCTCGGCGCGCCGGCGGCGGTGGCGTGATGGCAACCAGCCTCAGCGACGGGCGGCTCTCGACCAACGTCGGCACCGTGCAGGTCCTTCGGGCGGGGGCCGGCGACCCTGTCGTCTACCTCCATTCGGCTATGGGGGAGGGGGCGGGGACGCTGTTCCTGGAGGACCTGGCTGACGAGCGTGAAGTGGTTGCGCCCGTCTTTCCCGGGTTCGGCGAGTCCGAGGGGATCGAGAGCATCGACGACATGGATGACGCCGTGTTCCACCTCCTCGACGTGCTCGACCGCCTGGGCCTGTCGTCGCCGGCGGTGGTGGGGCTGTCCCTCGGGGGCTGGATGGCGGCGGAGCTCGCCGTTCGGTACCCCGATCGCGTCAGCCGCCTGGTGCTGGTGAACCCGGTAGGGCTGTACCTTCCGGGCGCGGAGATCAAGGAGCTCTTCGGGCGGCCCTTACGCGAGCTGGCCCAGGACATGTTCGCCGACCAGAGCCATCCCATGGCCCAGATGATGAGCCAGCTGGACACCATGGCAGCCAGCGAGGTCGACATCCCCTTCGAGGTCCTGCGTCCGCTGCTCCAGTCGATGGCCGCCACGGCCAAGTTGGCCTGGGACCCTTACCTGCATGATCCCAAGCTGGCGGGGCGGCTGCATCGCGTCAGCTCGCCCGCGCTCATCGTGCGCGGCGCACAGGACACGCTCGTGCCCAGAGCGCACGCCGAGGCCTACGCCAGCGGCATCTCCAGAGCTGCACTGGTGGAGGTCGAGGGGGCAGCCCACCTGTTACCCCTGGAAAAGCCCGCCGAGCTGGTCGAGCTGGTCAAGGCGCATCTGGGCGCGTAGCTGTGCTGGGTCGTTCCCGGCTACTCGCGTGCCCGCATCACGGCAAGGACCACGAGCCCGATTGCGACGGCCATGAACCCGGCGGCAAAGCAGATGGTGGACGCCTTGGTCAGCTTCTCGGTGACGCCCTGGAACGCCTCATAGGCGAGAATCGAGTAGGCGAACCCGACGATCAGGAAGCCGGCTGCGGCGAGAAACAGGCCAGGAGCGATGCTCGGCCGGTGCCGATGGCTCGGCGGTGCCGCCGTCGCCAGCACCGGCTGGGTCTGGGGTCCCGGAGGTCCGCTGGCCCCGCC
>DATBBR010000134.1 GCA_036270875.1 Acidimicrobiales bacterium | reverse complement strand
TACGACCCCGTCTACGGGGCCCGACCCCTCCGCCGCCTCATCCAGCGCGAGATCGGCGACCGCCTGGCTCTGGGCCTGCTCGAGGGCCGCTACGACGAGGGGCAGACGGTGGTGGTCGACGTCCAGGGCGACGAGCTCGTGCTCACCAAGCGATGAACAACGTGCCGTGACTCACAAGCGACCAGCAGAGAAGGGACGATCGCCGTGGCCATCACCCCGATAGAGGCGCGCTGTCGTGCGTGCCAGAACGAGCTCCTGCTCGCCGAGATCGCGGAGCTCGGCACGGGCGAGTGCCCACGTTGCCGGCGACCGCTCAGTCCCGATTGGACACCCCTGCTGCTTGAGGAGACCCGCCAGGTCGACCGGCTGCAAGAGCGGTTCGTCGGCTCGCTCCACCGCCTCTCGAACATCCCTGGCAACCTCGAGCTCATCCCCAACTCAGTGCTCCGCAACCTTTTCGAGGAGGTCGGCTGGGACAAGGTCCTGGCCGCCGACCCCGACCTGCTGCGGGGGCAGATCGACCTCTTGCGCGACGAGGTCGAAGCATGGACCGAGCTCACTCCCCAAGACGGTCGCCGACGCGCCGACAGCATCGGCAGAGCCCTCCAGGTCCTGGCCAGGCGGCTGCGGGCCGCGGCTGATGCTCGACACGAGGACGAGCTGGCGGGACGGGCGCCTGCTACGGACGCCGCTGACGAGGCTCGGGAGGCGGCGGGGCGCCTGGATCGCACGGCTCGAGAGCTCGTGTCCGGCGGCGGCGACGCTGGCGAGGTCCACCGACAGCTCGATGCCGCCGAGGCGACGATCCCTCAGGAAGCCTCCATCCGCGACGCCACCTGATCGTCGGCTGTCGACGGATTGGTCAACGATTGTGCGGTGATCCACGCTCGTGGCGCGACCTCGGCGTCGACTCGGTCACGCCGCTGGCGACGTCTCGCAGCTTTCTGTGCGTCATCTGTGATTCGTGACGCAGCCGGTCGAACGCCCCGTCGTCGCCGCACCCATGACGCTCCATCAGGATGCCCTTCGCTCGCCCGATGAGATCCCGGCTGGCGAGGGCGTTACCCAGGTGCTGGTTGACCAGGTCGGTGGTCGTGAAGGCAATGGCGTTGGCCACCACCACCGCAGCGCGGTGGGCGAAGCGGGTGGCCTCTGCCCGCGTGTGATCGTCGAAGCCCTGGCGAGAGAACAGACCCAGCGAGCCGATCACCCGGTCCGATGCGCGGAGGGGAAGAGCGAGCACCGCCCCATACCCGCGCTCGGTGGCCAGCGCAGCGAACTCGGGCCACCGGCTGCGAGTGGCAGGCACGGCCGCATCGACGACCTCTGCGTCTGTCATGGCGACGAAGCCGGGCCCCCGCCGTAACCGGCACTGCACGTCATCGAGCTCCTGGCAGTCGTCGGACACCCCAACGCTCTCCAAGCCAGACGTCCGCAGCACCATGACGTCCGTGGCGTCGGCCCGAGGAAGGGCCGCGGTCGCCAGGCACACGACAAGCCGGAGGACGGCCTCCAGACTCTCCTCGTCGAATCGCAACGATGCCAGCCGACCGAAGGCCTCCGGTAGTCCCATCGTCCGACCATTGCCGTTCCCCGCCGTCCCCGGATCTGCCCAGGTCCGATTCTTGCCGCCACGACCGGCCGCCCCAACCGACTGGCTCTCGTTCAGCAAGATCGCTCCTACTCCCGCCGTTGACATCGACAACGGCTCGGGCGGCCACTGCCGTCCCTACCCATTCGTGGCGGTCATGACTCCCCCACCGTGAGCCACGGCGCCCGCGCCGCTGCGTCCGTGAGAAGTTCCGTTCGAGGTCGGACCCTCTCGCGCTGGCGCCCCTCCACGCGGGAGGGCTCCTGACCAGCGCTTTGTTGGTGGCTGGGGCATCCCGCCATCTCGGCTGTGGGGGAATGGTCATTGTCATGTCGCATCTTCCTTGTTGGTGACCGTCTACTGCCTTGACCGAGTGGCAGCGCCACGCATCAGCTCTCCTCCGACGACAGCGAGGACCACGGCGCCGGCGCACTCGACGGCCAGCGACAGGCCGGCGAAGGGGGCCGACAGGGTGTCGGTGAAGCCGAACAGCCCGACGTAGACGCTGAGCAGGAGCCCGCCGATGGTGGCGACCATGAACCCGGCGGCCGCCACGACCGCCGCCAGCCGCCGCCAGGCCACGAGCACCACGGCCAGGGCTGCGCCGGCGATGCCCTGGAACAGGAACAGCGGACCGATGGTGGGTATGGTCCGGTAGCCGCTGGCCCACAGGTGCAGGTGGATGGCGCCGGTGGTGGCCACCAGCGCGGCCCCGACGACCAGGGCCAAGGTGGTCAGGACCCGCCGCGTCATCGACCCTTGCGGTCCGGCGACGGCCAAGCCGAGCATTCGCCGGGCGGTGGCGCCTCGGTACCCCGGCGGCTGTGTCGTGGGGGGACCGCTGCGGCGGCGATCCCCTAGGAATCCGGTCGTTTGCATGGTCACTGCCTTTCTCGAGGAGGACGCAGGCGCCCCCTGGTGCGATCCGGGTGGACGGTGGTGACTCGGGCCACGACGAGCTGGCGCCGCTTGCTGGCCCAGGCCGTGGCCGCGGCCAGGAAGACGGCCGCAGCGGCGAACAACAGCGGGCTAGTAGCCACCGGCGCCGCCTGAGCTCGACGTGGAGCCGCTCGAGGGCTGGGCCGTGACCTGGTTGCCGGCAGAAGTCAGCGCGAACCAGCTGGCACCGAAGGCGTTCACGCCCTGGCCGTTGGTGTTGCCCGCCTTCTGGTCGCCGGAGAAGAGGTAGACGGGGTGGCCGTTGTAGGTGACCTGGGTCCCGCCGTCGGAACGGGCCGAGGTCCCGAGCAGGGCGGCGTTGGCCCCACTGCCGGCGGTGGGCTGGCCGGTGGCCATGACCGGAGGCCAGGCCGTGGCGCAGGCCCCGGTGCAGGAGCTGGTGGTGCCCGAGTCCTTCTGGAACAGATAGAGGGTGCGGCCCTGGGAGTCGACCAGGACCTGGCCCAGGCCGGTGTTGGCCACCCCGACGGTGGCCGGTGCTCCGGTGGTGGACTTGGGGGTCGTCGGCGAGGCGCTGGCACCTCCGCCGCCGCTGCCACAGGCGGCTGCGGCCAG
>DATBBR010000133.1 GCA_036270875.1 Acidimicrobiales bacterium | reverse complement strand
AGCTCTCCGACGCTCCGGTCAAGGTCGTCGATATCTTGGAGGGACATGAAGGCGACCGCGACGTCTGCGATCGCCTCAGGGAGCGGGAGGGCGGCGGCGTCGGCAACCACGGCTACCTGAGGGTCGTGGTGGGTTGCGGTCAGTCGAGCCAGGGTGGACGCGGCATCGATGGCGAGCACGCGATGGCCGCGTGCCATCAAGGCACGGCCGATCCTGCCCTCCCCGCACCCCACATCGACCGTCAGTGAACCTGGCTGGGGAATGAGTTCGAGGAAACGTGGCAGGTTGTAGCGCCAGAAGAAATGGTCGTGGCCTGGCGTCCGGGCCCACGCAGCCCACGCCTCAGCCTGAGATTCCCACGCTTCACGCAGACTCACGGCCGTCGCCGGGCTCGGCTCGTCGTATGACGAGTCGTCGCTATCTGGGCGAGGTCGGGCAGAGCGTCCCCGATCGCCGGCCGAGTGAGTCATCTGATGGGCGCTCGACGGAGGGGCGCTGGTCCCACTAGTCCGCCGTCGTGGACTTGGCGTTCCGAGCGGACCGCCGTCGGGCTGAGGCCGGACAGGCGCTTGACTTCTCGGGCCAGGTGCGATTGGTCGGCGTAGCCACTGGTCGCTGCGGCCAAAGCGAGCGGGCGGGGATTGTCGAGGAATCGTCGAAGCCGCATCACGCGCTGGTGGTCCTTGGGCCCGAGGCCGCTGTGCTGGATGAGCAAGCGACGAAGATGTCGGCTCGACAGGCCGAGGGTCTCGGCTGTGCCCTCCACTGTAGTGTTGCCCAGCAGGTCAAGTGCCCGTGCCACGATGCGGGGTGGCACAGCCAGCAGCAGCGGATCCGGTACCCCGTGAATCACCGAGTCGACCAGACGTCTGGCGCGCCGGCTGCCGACGACTTCGTCAAGGGCGAGGTCCTGGTTGCGAAGCTGGCCGGCGGGGACACCGAAGAAGGTTGCCACGGCCTCGGGCCGCAACCGCAGTCCTAGCAGCATCGACCCAGAGCCGAGGTGGTGGACCACAGCACGGTCAGCCAGCCCGACCGCAACAGGGTCGCCGATCTGGGAGACGATCACGTCGGCGCACCCATCCGGCACCACCCGGTGATCGGTTTCGCCCTCGACACGCTGTTGCCAGCGGCACGCGACCATGGACCGCCAGCCAGGCGGTGGCGGCCACTCACGGTAGATGTCCGATTCGTTCAAGACAGAGACCAGTCTGCCAGGGAGACTGGTGTCATGGATCTACGAGTCGACATCATCACCCTCGCCGTTCCGGACCTGGACGAGGCTCACGCCTTCTATGTGAAGCGTCTCGGATGGCATCCGGCGCTCGCGATTCCCGGAGAGGTCACCTTCTTGCGGGCGGGCCCTGGCCGAATGGTCGGGTTGTTCGGCCGGCGGGACCTGGAGAGGGACGTCGGCGACCGCGAGCGCGTCCCGCCCTTCGACCTCGGTCAACTCTTCGACACGCCAGCGGAGGTCGACACCGCCGTCGAGGCCATGGTCGCCGCCGGCGCCAAGGTACGCAAACCACCACAACGTCCCGAGTTCTTCGAGGGCTACCACGCCTATGTCGAAGCGCCGGATGGGACTGTGTGGGAGCTCGTGTACAACCCCGGCTTTCACTTCGATTCCGAAGGGGCGCCTCACTTCGCCCCTCCAGGCGGCTAGGGGGGCCGCCGGTTCGTCAATGAGGATCAGAGCTCACACCACCTCCAGCTCGCGGCTGCGGAGGATTGGGCCTGCTCCGAGCAGGTGCCCGAGCTCGGCGGACCCCTGGTCGGCGCGCCCTCAGCGCGACCCCGACCCTTCGTTCGGCGCACCGCCTGTCCTGGCGACAACCGGGAAGGGCTCGGGTTGCAGGCGGTAGATCGCCATGGGCGCCTCCGTCGGCTCGGAATGCACTGATCGCTCCCCGAGAAGTTCAAACCCGTTCTTCTCCAAAACGCCTCTCGAAGGGCCGTTCGACGCCTCTGGATCGGCAATGATCGGGGCGCACGGATGCCGCTGCCTGAGGTAGCTGACCACCACTGGCACCAGCCGATCGGCTGACCTTGCTTGCACACGAGGAGGACCTCGGTTCGGCTCGTCGCCGGTAATACATTTGCTCAGCTCCTCGACCTCCTCGTCGATGCTCGAGCCGACCAGGTACCACGCAGCGACGTCTGGGTCAGCCAACCACGCTCTCACAAGGTCGAGTTGGGCCGCTCTCATGGGGCGCAAGGTCAACATCGCCACTCCGCTCAGGTCAGCACGGTCGAGCGAGCGCTGCAGCCCGATCCGGGTAGAACCGTCATACCTCTAGACGGGAATCTGGGCCGCGCGGCTCGTCATCGCCGACAGCAGCGATTGTTGGAGGCTCTGGGGAAAGGTTGCGGCGACCCCGCCGGTCAGCATCGAGATCTCGGCGCGGCCTCTGCCGACGAGTGCTATCTGGAACTCGATGGGCACGGTCTGGCCTTGGGTCATGACCGAGGTGGTTGCCGTGAAGGCCAAGGCCTGGTCGCCGCTCGGATCTGCCACCGGCGCGCTGGAGACGTTCAGGGTGCGGGAAGACGAAACGTTCTGCCTCTTGAGCTCCGCGGCGAGCACGCTTTGCACGCAGGAGTTCGCCTTGGGAGAGCTGAAGGCCTGGAACGAGCGCGCCACCTGAGCTGTCGTAGGAGCAAACGCCACGTTCGAGGCGGCGTCGAGCTCGCCAGAGGGCTGGGACTGGCTGAAGTTCGGAGAGTCGACATCGACGGTCGTCGCGGCCAGCGACGGTGACACGCCGAGGCAGGTCAACAGCTGCCGGGTCCTTGTCGTACTCGATCCCGATGAGCTCGAGGGTTGCGACTGCCAGCCGGACGGGAAGTCTCCCGCCTGAAGGTTGATCTGCTGGGCAAGGGCGTGGTCGCTCGCGACCGTGGCGCCCCCGGCGGTGGAGGAGCGGGACGGCGACGACGTCGTCGACGACGATCCGGAGCTGCTGCTCCCACATGCCGCCCCAGCTGCAGCCAGCGCGATACCGATGATTGGAATCACGATCGACCGCACCGAGGGCCCTCCGTGGACTCGAAGAAGAGCGGGCAGCATAGCGAGGCGATGACGCGCTCGACGCATCGACTCGCGTCGACGTGGATCGACGGTCTCACCCTGCCTCGGTCGCGGCCACGCGCGAGCCGCGCAGGAAGCGGGCGACGGCGTCGGCGACCAGCGAATCGACCTGCGCTGCCTGCACCATGCCTCCGGTGACCAGGGCGGCGATCCCCTGCATGGTGGCGAAGAGGACGAGGCCGACGCGTTCGGCCTCTCCACGCTCAACTGCGCCATTGGCCTGACCTTGCTGGATCAGCTCGAGGATGACCGAAAGGGCGCGCTCGGCCGCCTCGTGCAACGCTCCGGACTGGTCGCGGTGCTTGCCGACGAACATCAGCTCCAGCAGCGCTGCATCTCGGGTGGCGAATCGGACGTACGCGGCGGCTGTCGCCCGCAACCGCGCCTCGAAGTCGTAGTCAGCAGTGTCGATCGCGCCCCGGAGCTCGTGACCGAGACGTGCGAACCCGGCCTCAGCGAGCGCGTCCAGCAACGCCTGGCGATCGGAGAAGTGGCGGCGTGGCGCGCCATGGCTGACTCCGGTCCGTCGGGCCAGCTCACGCAAGGAGAGTCGATCCACCCCCTCTTCGCGGAGGATCCGCTCCGCCTGGGCGAGCAGCGCGGTGCGCAGGTTGCCGTGGTGATAGGGCCGCTCCCTCACGATGACCCAGCATAGCGGAACAATGTTGCCATTGACAGCATTGTTGTCTGCGTCTACATTGTTGCTTATGACTACTTTCGCCATGACGGACATCCCCGACCTGGCCGGTCGCAGCGTGGTCATCACCGGCGCCAACAGCGGCATCGGCCGGGCCGCCGCCCGGGCGCTTGCTGGCGCTCATGCTCGCATCGTCCTCGCCGTACGCGACGTCGAGAAGGGTAAGGCCGCCGCAGCAACGATGTCCGGCGAGACCGAGGTTCGCGAGCTCGACCTCGCCAGCCTGGCGTCGGTTCGCGCCTTCGCGGCTGGCTGGGAAGGTGACATCGACCTGCTGATCAACAACGCCGGCGTGATGACGCCGCCCCTGACCCGTACCGCGGACGGTTTCGAGCTGCAGTTCGGCACCAACCACCTCGGCCATTTCGCGCTGACCAATCTCCTGCTCAAGGAGGTGATCGGCCGGGTGGTGACTGTCTCCTCCATCGGGCACCGGTTCGGCAGCATCGACTTCGACGACCTCAACTGGGAGCGGAAGCCGTACCGCGCGTGGCGCGCCTACGGGCAGTCGAAGCTCGCCAACCTTCTGTTCACCGCCGAGCTGCAGCGACGTCTGAGGGCCGCTGGGTCCTCGGTCCTGGCCACCGCGGCACACCCGGGCTATGCGGCAACCAACCTCCAGTTCCACAGCCAGCGCCGATGGATGGACCTCATCAGCGTCCTGGGCAACCGCCTGATCGCCCAGGACGAGGACGGCGGAGCGCTACCGACCCTCTACGCGGCCGTCGCCGACGTTCCTGGCAACAGCTTCGCCGGTCCCGGCGGTTTCATGGAACAGCGCGGCGCACCCAAGCTCGTGGGACGCACCAAGGCCGCACAGGACACCGGCGTGGCCCACCGCTTGTGGCAAGTCTCCGAGGAGCTGACCGGCGTCCGCTTCCCGCTGGTCGCCACAGATCGGGGCTAAGCGTCAGCGTCGCGCTCGATCGGAAGGGCGAGCTGGTCGGTGCCCCCCGTGTTACGGCCTTCCGGGGAAGTGTCCGGAGCGGCGGTCGTCTCCGACGGCGCCCGGCCACCCGGCCGCAGAAAGTACTTGCCGAGCGTCTCGTGCTGGCGCTGGTACGAGGACCCGATCGCCTCGCCGTACAGCAGCGTCGGCGCCTCCAGCATGCGCTCGAAGGTCAGCTTGCAGACGCGTTGACCGTGCTCGATCATGAACGGCACGTCGTGCGCCCGTACTTCCAGGGCCGCCCTTGATCCGTGAAACCGGCCCTGCGGGTCGTAGCCAAAACCAGGATCGAAGAAGCCGGCGTAATGCGTCCGCAGCTCACCGCTGGTGGGGTCATACGCAGTCATGTTCGCCGCCAGCGTCGAAGGGATCGAGACGGCCTCGTTCGACATCAACAGGTAGAACTTCTGCGGCGTCAGGACGATCCGGTCTCGCTCCTCACTGAGGACGGGCTCCCAGTAGCGACTGGGCTCGCGTAGTGCAGCCTGGGTCAGATCGAGCAGCGGCGCGTTGTCCCTCGCCTTGTAGCCGACCCTGGAGCTCGGATCGCCACGGAGGTCGAGGCTGAGGAACATGCCGTTGGCCAGCGCCAGCCGGTCGGGAGCCACGGCATCGCCGCCGCCCTTGAACAACAGGGGCTGCTGTTCGTGAAACTCACGCACATCGTCGTCGTCCAGCTGCGAGCGCCCGACCGACAGCCGCAGCTGGCAGAGACTCAGATCCTCTCGCACCCGCACGGCGAATGACAGCGGGACGACCTCGAGAAACAGCGGCCCGTCGTACCCCGGCGAGATCTCGTCGAAGCGGTAGCTTTCGTCGGTTATCACCCGGGTGAAGACGTCGATCCTGCCCGTGGAGCTCTTGGGGTTGGTCCTGCCCCGCACGTTGTCGGGAAGGGCAAGTCGCTCTTTGAGTGGGATGAGATAAGGCCGGTTCGTCTCGAGCACGGCACCTTCTCCGTGCAGATTGATCTCGTCGATGATGACGTCTTTGAGCTTCCGGTCGACCGCTTGGTCGTCGGGAAGGAAGCTGCACCGGATTCGGTAAGCGACCTCACCAAGGCGCAGGTCGAGGCTCGCCGGCTGCAGGTTCTCCTGCGGAATCGTGAATCCGCCACCGCTGATGATGTCCGACGAGATGGCGCCCGCGAGGTGCTGAACGGGGAGGACGCCCTCCTTGCCCTCGGGAAGCTTGAATGGACCGGGCGCCTGGGTCGACAGCTGCGACACACCTCATCGTAGCGTGGTGTCGGTGGCCCGGCGGCTGGCCGGGCGGGCCTTGGTAAGACGGTGATGAGGCACGGCGAGCTGCTGACGCCGCTCATGCGAACACCGGCACCGGCCGCATCATGTGGTTCGTCGAGCGCCGGTCATGAACACCGCCATCGTGGCCGGCTCGGGACCGCGGTTGTGCCAGCGGTGGCGAGTGCCGTTCTGGACGACCGTGTCGCCTGGTCGGAGCACCGTCTCGGCGCCGTCGTCGAGCTCGAGGACGAGCTCGCCGGCCAGGATGACTTCGAAGTCGATCGTGTCGGTGGTGTGCATCCCAGGGTCGTCGAGTTCGGTGTGTGCCAGCATGCCTGGCAGGCCTCGCTCCATCTCCGCCAGTGCATCGGAGATATCGAGATCGGCGGGAGGCTGGGTTCCCGCCGGAGGGATGGTGACCAGGCCGAACCGGTAGCCGCCGACCGGTGGGAAGTAGGCGCGGCCGTCGGCCGCAGCGCCGGATGTGCCGGCGTCAGGGAAGCTGGCCGGCGCGTCGCCGCCCCACAGGAGGTGGAACTCGGCGCCCGGCATCAGCTTCAGGACCACGGGATCGACCTCGTCGTCGGAGGCGAAGACCGCTTTGGACTTCTCGTCATGACCAGTGGCAACCCGTCGCACCTTCACAGCGAACCTCCCGGAAGCTGAGCTCGTGGAGGCCCGATGCTAGGTGCTCATGCAGATCCTCTCCGAGATCGGCATCCACCCCGGCGATCCGGCGGTCATGCCCCGTCTACCCACTGAGCCAGGTCGCCAGCGCCTGACGCCTACATCATCGGTGTCCAGCCGAGGACACGCTCCAGGCCCCGGCGGATGTCCGTGCGCACCTGCGGTGGCGCGCGACGAACGTACTGCTCCGCCCTTCGCCGCACCTCGTCCGGGACCTGCTCGAGATAGCTGACGGCGGCGCTCACACTGAGTGCGAGGCCCGCCCGCTCCTCGAAGTTCGGTGGGAGCGCCGTCCAGATCACCGCGTCCAGCCGCCGATCGGCCAGCCACGACCCCAGACGACGAACCAGGTCGCCGTCGCCCACCTCCGGACCGACACGGCTGATTGACGCCAGCGAGTCCAGACAACCGGCGCCGCGGCGGTCGAGGCACCCGATCCGGTCGGGAACGGTCCGCTCCCGCTCGGCCAGCTGCGAGCGCGCCACTTCGAGCTCCCCGCCGGACATGATGGCCCACAGTGTCTGCACGTCGCCGACGCCGCCGCGGAGGCCCAGGGCGAGCCGCCCGTCGGAGGCGACCCGGGTGAACTCGACCGGCAGTGCCGGCCCGTCCGGCTGCCACGTCGACCTCAGCGGCAGCTCACGCGGGTCCCAGATCAGCGAGCCCCATCCCACGACGGCGATCCTGGGCGGGGGACACGCGTGGGTGTCGACACCCATCGCAATGATCGTAGGGGACAACCGCGGGCTACCGTCTGGGCGTGACCTCCATCCTCTATGAATCCGACGCCGACCTCGATGCCCTGGCCGGCCAGCGCGTCGCCGTGATCGGGTACGGCAACCAGGGCCGATCCTGGGCCCTCAATCTTCGGGACTCGGGCCTCGATGTCATGGTCTGTGTGCGGGCCGATGCCACCCGGGACACCGCCGAGGCCGACGGATTCGCCACCAGCGACGTCGGCGCCGCCGCCGAGGCCGACGTGGTCTGCGTGCTCGTGCCCGACGACGTGATTCCCACCCTGGCCCTCACACCTCGGCCCGACGCGCTGGTGATCGTCGCCAGTGGCTACACCCTGGCCTTCGGGCAGCTCGATCCCTCGTGCGATCTCGGGATGGTCGCACCCCGCATGCTCGGTCCGGAGGTGCGGCGCTGCTACGTCGAAGGCGTCGGGTTCATCACGGCCGTCGGTGTCCACCGTGATGTCACCGGCACGGCCCGGTCCCGCACCCTGGCGGTGGCCACGGCCATCGGCGGGCTTCGCCAGGGCGCCATCGAGCTGACCCCGAAGCAGGAGGCCGTCCTCGATCTCGCCGTCGAACAGGCGCTCAGCCCGGCGCTCCGGCAGGTGAACGAGTCGTTCGTGCAGGTGATGCTGGAGCATGGGATCCCGCTCGAGGCTGTCGTCACCGAGCTGGTCCTCTCGGGTGAGGTGGAGCGGACGTACAGGCTGGTGCGCATCGAGGGCGGCGCCGCCCAGATGGCGCACCACTCGCCGACAAGCCAGTACGGCCAGATGTCCCGGGCGGGCCGCTACGGCCATCTCGACATGGTGACGACGATGCGGGAGCTGGTTGACGACATCGCGTCCGGGCGCTTCGCCGAGGAATGGGACGCCGAGCGGGATGCCGGCTACCCACGGCTCCATGAGCTTCGAGCCCAGGCGATGGCTCCCGAGATCCTCGCGTTCGAGTCCGAGCTGCGGGCCCGGCTGGGCGAGGGCGCCACTCAGCACTGAGCTAGGGGGCCCGCCACGATCGCTTCCCCGCCCCTGAGCGTCGATCCCTCCGACACCTACAAGGTTGCCCAGCTCACCGGGCGCGGATCGATCAACCAGACGGACACACGATGGAAGGTGTACGGGGCGGACCTCGGTCACATGTTCCTGGCCAACGGCCAGATGTTCGTCACCTTCGGGGACACCTTCGGCGGGCCGGCGGCCTTTCCGTTCTTTTCGGTCGCGCACAGCGGCTACCGGAGAAACACGATGGCGCGGGTCGATCCGACGGCCACGCCGCCCGTCCACGGGCTGGACTTCGCCGGCATGATCAGCGACTCCTCCGGGGCGGCCAAGGAGCTGATCCCCGCCAGCTCCGGCGAGGCTGGCGTCATACCCACCCACGGCGTCTCAGTGGGCAACCGGATGTTCCTGTACTACATGTCGGTGCAGAGCTGGAACTCGCCGGGCCACTGGACGATCAACTACTCCGGCCTCGCTCATTCGGACGACCGAGGCCAGACCTGGACGAGGGACCCGACCGCGAGCTGGCCGGGGACGAGCAACTTCGGTCAGGTGTCGCTCGTCCACCAGGCCCCCTATGTCTACGTCTTCGGCATCCCCGGCGGGCGCTACGGGCCAGTCCGGCTGGCAAGGGTGCCTGACGGCCAGGTTCTCGACACGGCCGCGTACCAGTACTGGAACGGCAGCTCGTGGACGACCGGCAGCCCGGCCGCGGCGGTGGACGTCGCGCCCTCTCCGGTCGGCGAGCTCTCGGTGCAGTGGAGCTCGCACTACCGCAAGTGGCTCATGACCTACCTCGTCGACCCCACCGGCCAGGTCGTCCTGCGCCTCTCCGACTCGCTGACGGGCCCGTGGAGCGCTCCCCAGGTGGTCGTGACCAGCGCGGAGTTCCCGCAGTTGTACGCCCCGTACATCACGCCGCTGTGGAACGACGGTCCGGACATCTACTTCACGATGTCGGTCTACGACCACTACCAGGTCTACCTGATGCACACGTCGCTCCGCCCCGCCGACGACGAGCCCCTTCGAGCCCGGCGGGGGTGAGGTCCCCGTCCGGCCCTGGCGTCGTCCGGCCCTAGTGTCGTCCGACATGGCAAGCGGCCGCCCCGTCGCCCTGGTGACCGGTGCCAGTCGGGGCATCGGCAAGGCGACGGCTCTCGACCTCGCGGCCGGAGGATTCGACGTGGCCGTGGCGGCGCGCACGGCACACGACGGGCGGGGACGCTCGGACACCGATCCCGGGCTGGCGCTGCCCGGCGGTCTCGACACGACGCTCGCGCAGGTCGAGCGCGAGGGAGCCGAGGGATTCGCCGTCGCCATGGACCTGCTGGACCGACCGGCGGTGGCGGGTGCCGTGGCCGCGGCCGTCGAGCGGTTCGGCCGCCTCGATGTGCTCGTCAACAACGCCATCTACCAGGGCCCCGGCACCCTGGCCCGCTTCGCCGACCTGACCGACGACGAGCTCTGGGCCCTGCTCGAGGGCAACGTCGTCGCCCAGCTGGCACTGATACGAGCGGCGCTGCCCCATCTCGTCGAACGAGGCGGAACGATCGTCAACCTCGTGTCCGGAGCCGGTCACCTGCAACCGCCGGCCAAGGTCGGCGAAGGGGGATGGAGCCTCGGCTACGCGATGAGCAAGGCGGCGTTCGGTCGGGTGGCCCCACTGCTGCACGTCGAGTACGGCGAGCTGGGCGTGCGCGTGTTCAGCGTCGACCCGGGGTGGACCATCACCGAGCGGACCGTGGCGGCCGGTCGAGCAGCGCAGTACAGCCGGCGCTTCACGCCGGGCACCCCCGACGTGATCGCCCGGGCCATCCGCTGGCTGGTCGCCGACGCCGAGGCCGACGCGCTGCGGGGGAAGGTGGTCATGGCCCAGGAGGAGGTGCGGGAGCGGGAGCTGCTCGCCCGGTGGCCACCCCCAATTTCGCAGGACCGCCCGTGGGAGGAGCGTGATGGGTGACAACGCGTCTGAGGCGCTTCTGTCGTGAAGGTCTACGCCGGCATGGACCCCCGGCTCCCGCTCCCCGACATCGTCGCCAATGCCCGCCGCGTCGAGGCCATGGGCTTCGACGGGTTGCACGTGGCCGAGACCGTGCACGACGCGCTGGCCGTGTCCCTCCTGATCGCCGAGCACACCGAGCGAATCACGATCCGGACCAGCGTGGCGCTGGCGTTCGTACGCAGCCCGACCCTCACTGCGTACGCGGCGTGGGACCTGGCCAAGCTGTCGGCAGGCCGGTTCGAGCTCGGCCTCGGTACCCAGATCCGCCAGAACATCGAGGATCGCATGGGTATGGCGTGGACGGCGCCCGTCGAGCGCATGCGTGAGTACGTACAGGCGCTCGCCGCGCTCTACGAGTCGTTCCGCACGGGTGGCGAGCTCCGCTGCGAGGGCGAGGTCTACCGGCTGACGCGGATGCAGCCGTACTTCAATCCCGGCCCCGACCCGGCCGTCCAACCGCCACCCACCTGGCTCGGCGGCGTCAACGCCGGCATCTGCCGGCTTGCCGGAGAGCTGGCCGCTGGCTTCGTGACCCATCCGACGAGCTCCGACCCCCGCTATCTGAGCGAGATCTGCCTTCCCAACCTCCGCGCCGGTGCGGCCCGATCGGGTCGTGACCTGGCCGACCTCGAGCTGGTCGTCGGTCCGGTCGTCGCCGTCAGAACCAGCACCGAGGATGGTGTCGCCGAGCGCGAGCGCCAGCGCAGGATGCTGGCGTTCCTCTACTCGACACCTGCCTACCGCCGCACGCTCGAGCTCTACGGCTGGGACGACGTGGCAGACCGGCTTCAAGCCACGATCCGGGACGAGCGTTGGGACGACCTCGCCGACCTGGTGTCCGACGACCTCCTCGACACGCTGCTGCCGACGGCGCCCTACGACGAGCTGGCCGCCCTGCTGCTGGAGCGGTACGGCGCGCTGGCCGACGGGATCCTGCTACCGACCCGGGACGATCCGGTCCATGACGACCAGGTCGCCAGCGTCGTCGCCCAGCTCCAGGCCGCGTGAGAGAAGCGCACCCCGCCCCTCCTCGGCGGACCGCCGACCCGGTCGGGAGGGTCGACGGTCCGCGTGCAGGAGAGACCTGTGTGGTGAGGACCCGCAGGCGAGGATGCCAAGCTGCAGCATCTCAAGGGCAGGTGACGGCGACCCGACCAGCAACCGAACTGGTGGTGACGGATTGCCGAAGGTTCGGAGACCGGTCGTCGCTGCCAGCTATGTCCAGCTTCCCGCCCATTGAGGCGTCCGCGCGGCCCACCGCCCGGCACTTCTTGGAGGGCCCCCAGCGGCTTCACAGGTCAGTCCCAGGGGCAACCACCACACTGGATCGGTGGGACCCGGTCGGAATACGAACCCGGTCGGGAGCTGCTGTACGAGGCGGAAGAACATGGGAGTCTCGTAGCGATGGGAGAAGAAAGGACCGAGGGCCCGGTCACGTCCGAGATGCCCTACTGGCACGAGCCCACCGGATCCGTCCCGGCCTGGGGGGCACGCTCGTCGCACGAGGACGCCGGTGGCTCCGGCAGTGGTGGGTGGGACGACAGCGGCGGTGGTGGCTACGGCCACGGGGGCGGGAGCGGCGGCTACGGCGGTGGTGGCGGCTACGGCAGCGGCGGCCACGCCGGCTGGGGCCACGGGTCGCCGTACGGGTCCTGGGGTCCTCCCCCCCGTCAAAAGCCGCCAGGGCCTCACCGGGTCTGGCTGGCGGTGCTGGCGGCGCTGGCTGCGACCATCGTCCTCATCGGGGGCGTCGGGAGCGCCATCGCCTTCGCCATCCGCGGTCTGAACGGCATCTCGAGCTCGAACCCGGTGACTGCCTCACCGCAGTCCTCGTCCTCCTCGACGGCCGGCGTCCCCAACGGCCTGGACGCCGCGTCGATTGCCTCACGGGTGGACCCGGGCATCGTGGACATCACCTCGAACCTCGCCGGGCAGGGCGGCGGCGCGGCCGGGACCGGCATGGTCCTCACGTCCTCGGGCGAGGTGCTGACCAACAACCACGTGATCGAGAACGCGTCAGGCATCAGCGTGAAGATCGACGGGAAGGGTCGCAGCTACACGGCCAAGGTGTTGGGAACCGACGTCACGGACGACGTCGCCCTCCTCCAGATCCAGGGTGTCTCGGGGTTGGCGACGGTCAGTCCCGGTGACTCCTCCAAGGTGACGGTCGGCCAGCCGGTGCTCGCCATCGGCAACGCCCTCGATCTCCAGGGACCGCCCACCGTGACCCAGGGCACCGTGTCGGCGCTCGGCCGGACGATCACCGCCAGCGGCGGCGGGACCGGTGGCTCGGAGACCCTGAGCGGCCTGATCCAGACGGACGCGCCGATCAGCCCCGGCAACTCCGGAGGCCCCCTCGTCGACGCATTCGGGCATGTCATAGGCATCACCACGGCGGCGGCCACCGGTGGCGCCGAGCAGTCGGCGAGCACGTCGTCCAACGTCGGCTTCGCCATACCCATCAACAGCGCTCTGTCCATCGTCAACCAGATCCAGAGTGGGCACGGCGGGGGAAACATCCAGGTCGGCGGCCGGCCCTTCATGGGTGTCGAGGTCAGCAGCGCTGGTGGCCAGTCCGGCTCCAACAGCGACCCCTTCGGTGGCGGCTTCGGAGGCTCCGGCGGGCAGGCGCCGGTCAGCTCTGGGGCTTTGGTCCAGGGTGTCGAGCCTGGCAGCCCGGCCGAGTCCGCCGGGTTGGGAGCCGGCGACGTGATCGTTTCCCTCGGCGGGAAGACCGTCGACTCACCCAGCTCGCTGAGCTCCGCCATCAGCACCCACCACGTGGGGGACAAGGTCGATGTCGGCTGGGTCGACCAGTCCGGCAGGCACCACACCGCCACCATGCAGCTGACGAGCGGACCACCTGCCTGACCAGGAGCAGCGCCGGGCGGCGAAGCCCGTCAAGACAGAACCGCCAAGACATAATGGGCGCTCCGCACGAGCGAGGAGCCGGCGCCCATGCCCACCGTCCTGGTCCACGGCGTACCAGAGACACCCGCACTCTGGGACCCACTGCGCGTCCACCTGGTTCGCGACGACGTCGCCGCCCTGCAGCTGCCCGGGTTCGGCTGCGAGCGCCCGCCGGGCTTCGGTGCCACCAAGGAGGAGTACGTCGCCTGGCTGGTCGCCGAGCTCGAGAGGCTGCGGGCTGACGGGCAGATCGACCTGGTCGGCCACGACTGGGGCGGAGGGTTCGTGGTGCGGCTGGTCAGTACCCGTCCCGATCTGGTGCGCTCCTGGGTGACGGACGCAGCCGCGCTCGGCGATCCCGGGTTCGAGTGGCACGACCTGGCGAAGCTCTGGCAGACACCCGATGCGGGTGAGGCGTTCTGGGAGCAGCAGCTGGCCCTGCCTACCGAGCAGGGCTCTAGCACCTTCGAGTCATTCGGTGTGCCGGCCGACCAGGCCCTGATCATGGCCGGTTGGCCCGACGCGACCATGGCCGACTGCATCCTGGCGCTCTACCGCTCGGCGGTCGATGTGGGCCGCGAGTGGGGCGGTGACTTCGAGAACGTGCCTGCGCCCGGGTTGACGCTGCTGCCCTCGGACGACCCGTTCCTGTCGCCCTCCGGTGCCCGCGCCGGTGCCGGTCGGGCGGGGGCCAAGGTTGCCGATCTCGACGGCCTCGGTCACTGGTGGATGCTGCAGGACCCGGCACGGGGAGCGGCGGTCCTCGAGGAGTTCTGGGCGTCGGTCGGCTGACGCTTGCGCAACCGGCGGCGCGCCCGCCCGGTTGCGGATGCTTTGTGCCGGGTACGGTTGCCGGGACGCCTGCACCGGCGGGGAGCCTTCTGCGCGAAGACATGACATGCAGCTGAGTGACGTCCGAAGTGTCGATTCGGTCTCGGGCGACCGCGCGCCGACCGAGGTCGGTGGGGGGCCGGCCGGTGCCCGGTCCGGCCGTTGGCGCCTCGTCCTGCTCAGCTTCCTCATGCTCTTCACCGAGCTGGCCCTCATCCGATGGACGGCCGCCAACAACGTCTACCTGGCCTACATCACCAACTTCGCCCTGTTGGCCAGCTTCCTCGGCATCGGCGTCGGCTTTCTGCTCGGGAGCTCGGGACGGGACGTGTCACGCTGGGCGCCGGTCGCGCTGGTGGCGCTGGTGGCCTTCGTGCTCGTCTTCCCGGTCAAGGCCTTCGGCCTGGCTGGCCCCCACCAGCTCCAGGGTCGCGACGGCGCCGCCGCCCTGCCGCAGTGGTTGAGCCTGTCGATCATCTTCCTGCTCGTGACCGCCGTGATGGCCGGACTGGGCCAGGCCGTCGCCCGCACGTTCGCCCGCTTCAGCCCCCTGGAGGCCTACCGCCTGGACATCGTGGGCAGCATCGGCGGAATCGCGGCCTTCTCGTTGCTGTCGTTCCTGCGCCTTCCACCAGTGGTCTGGGGCCTCGTCGTCGGGATTGGGATGGTCCTCATGCTGCGGGGCCGCCTGCGGTGGTGGCACGGGGCGGCGGCGTTGGGCGTGGTCGCGCTGCTGGCCGTCGAGTCGACCTCGACCTTCGACCACTGGTCGCCGTACTACAAGATCACCGCGTTCACGCCCCAGGACACCCACGGCGTGTTCGTCGTGTCGGCCAACAACATTCCTCACCAAGCCGTCTACCCGGTCGACACCCTGCACAAGATCCTGCCCTTCTACTTCTTTCCCTACCGGCACCTGAAGCCCGGCGACCTCAACGACGTCCTGGTGATCGGGGCCGGTACCGGCAACGACGTGGCCACGGCCCTTTCCGAGGGGGCGAAGCACGTCGACGCCGTCGAGATCGACCCCGTCCTCGCCCAGCTGGGCCGGGACCACAACTCCGACCGCCCCTACCAGGACCCTCGGGTGAGCGTGCACATCAACGACGGCCGGGCCTACCTGCAGCAGACCGGCAAGCACTACGGCCTGATCCTGTTCGCGCTGCCCGACTCCCTGACGGTGCTCGGCGGCGAGTCGAACCTCCGACTCGAGAACTACCTGCTGACCGTGCAGGCGGTGCGGTCGGCGCAGTCCCACCTCACCCCGGGCGGCACCTTCGCCATGTACAACTACTACCAGCCGTTCCTGCTGGATCGATACGCCAACACGCTCGACACGGTCTTCCCCGCCACGCCGTGCGTGGAGGTGGGTGCGCCTCTGGGCGGTCGCCGACAGGCGGTGCTCACCGCCGAGGCCCACGGGCCGGTCCCGAGCTGCGCCAGCCCCTGGCACGGCCGTCAGCTGACCCCGGCCACCGATGATCATCCCTTCCCGTACCTGGCGACACCGTCGATCCCGTCGCTCTACCTGTGGACGATGGGCCTTGTCCTTCTCGCGTCGCTGGTGATCGTCCGGGTGACGGCCGGGCGCTTGCGGTCCATGGGGCGGTACGTCGACCTCTTCTGGATGGGTGGAGCGTTCCTGCTGCTCGAGACCAAGAACGTGGTGCAGTTCGCCCTGCTCTTCGGCACGACCTGGTTCGTCAACTCACTGGTGTTCGCGGGAGTGCTGCTGAGCGTGCTCGCCGCGGTGGAGGTGGCCCGCCGCGTCAAGCTGCCGAGACCGACCCTGCTGTACGGAGCGTTGCTCGTCGCGCTGGCGATCAGCTGGGCCGTGCCCCAGGACGCGCTGTTGGGCCTCGCCCCGGTGCTGCGATTCGTGGTCGCGGCGGTGCTCGCCTTCGCTCCGATCTTCCTGGCCAACCTGGTTTTCGCCCAACGGTTCAGAGAGGTCGGTTCGTCCACCACGGCCTTTGGCGCCAACCTGCTGGGCGCCATCGTGGGCGGCATCCTCGAGTACCTCTCGCTCTTGACGGGCTATCGGTTCCTGCTCGTCCTCGTGGCCGTCCTCTACGGCCTGGCCTTTGCCTTCGGTCGGCGGCTCGGGGCGGCCAGAGCCGACGCCTGACGCGTCCGGCCTACAGGGCGGGCGCCACGCACGCCCGCCTCACCACGTGGGGCCCGCACCAGCGTCAGTGCGTGACCGCTCGCCGTCGACGAGGCTCACGTCGGTGCTCGCAGAGGTCAGCTCGAGCTCCGCCAGCACCGGCGCCTCCGCCATCTCGTTCTCACCGCCAACCGGTTCGTCCGGCGCCAGGTCCTGCCGGCGGACCCGAACGAGGATGCCGGCTACCACGGCGGCAGCCAGGAGCAGCACTGCGGCGACGACGAAGCCCCACACCCAGGAGCTCGTGGTGGCGGAGGCCACGGACGCCGGAGTGGGGTGGATCGGCCGCACGGCGTCGAAGCGGGCGGTGGCCACGGCGGTCAGGACGGCAAGCCCGAGTGATCCGCCGATCTGCTGGCTGGCGTTCAGGAGGGCCGAGGCGACGCCGGCGTCCTCCCTCGGGACTCCCGCCACGGCCGACGACGTCATGGTCACGAAGGCCGCGCCCATGCCCGCGCCGATGAGCAGGATCGAAGGCAGGACCACGTCGACGTACCCGGTGGTGGGCGAGAGCCGCACCAGCAGGGCCAGCCCGGTGGCAGCCAGGGTGAAGCCGGTCACCAATATCGGACGGGCTCCCACCCGACCGAGGATCCGCGAGCCAATGGCCGCGCTGGTGATGATGACCGCCGAGATGGGCAGGAACCCCAGTCCCGTCTTCAGCGCCGAGTAGTGCAGGACGTCCTGCATGTAAAGGGTCAGGAAGAAGAACATGCCGAACAGCCCGGCTCCGGCCAGGAGCATGCCCAGGTCGGCGCCGACGAGGATCCTGCTCCGGAACAGCCGCAGCGGCACCAGCGGATTGCGGCGCCGGAGCTGGAGCACGACGAAGGTGGTCAGGAGGACCGCAGCGAGCGCGAAGACGCTCAGGGTGGTCGGCGACCCCCAACCCCACACGTTCGCCCGGACGAGCGCGAAGACGAGCGTTCCGAGACCCGCGGTCGCCGACACCGCCCCGGCGACGTCGAAGCCACCGGCCACGGGATCACGGCTCTCGCCCATCAGGCGAAAGGTCGCCAGCGCGGCGAAGACACCGATTGGGATGTTGACGAAGAACACCCACCGCCACGACAGCCCGCTGGTGAGCACCCCGCCGAGCAGGAGGCCGATGGCGGCGCCGGTCCCGGCGATGGCAGCCCACACCCCGAGGGCCCGGTTGCGCTCCTCGCCCTCGGTGAAGATCACCGTTACCAGGCTCAGCGCCGCCGGCGCCATGAAGGCGCCTCCGAGGCCCTGGACGGCCCGCGCCGCGACGAGGAGACCCGATGAGTTGGCCAGGCCACCCGCCAGGCTGCCGACCACGAAGAGGATGACGCCTCCGACGAAGACGCGGCGGCGGCCATATCGGTCGGCGACCCGCCCGCCGAGCAGGAGGAAGCCTCCGAAAGCCAGGATGTAGGCGTTGACGACCCACTGGAGGCTGGCGGCCGACGAGAAGTGAAGGGCCCGCTGGATGGACGGCAGGGCCACGTTCACGATCGTCGTGTCGAGCACCACCATGAGCTGGGCGAGGGCCAGGACGGCGAGCGCCGCCCACTTGTACCTCGTCAGGCTGGAAGGTGCTCGGCCCACCTCGGCCGTCGTCGTCGTCATGCCGGGCCTCCTGCTCGATTCGGGGCGCGTTCGTCCACGGGCGAATGTGCTCAACAAACGTTGATTCAACGACTGTAGAATTACTTGGCCGGGTTGTCAACGCCTGTAGAATCGAACCGTGACGACGACCGATGCATTCCCGATAGCCAAGGGTCCGGTGGCCAAGACCCCGGTGGCCAAGACCCCGGTGGCCAAGGCAGGGCGCCGGCACCACACCGAGGAGAGGATCCTCGGTGTGGCCCGCGAGCTCTTCTCGGAGGCTGGGTACGACCGGACGACGATCCGCGCCGTTGCAGCCGGTGCGGGAGTGGATCCCGCCCTTGTCATGCACTACTTCGGCTCGAAGGAGAACCTGTTCGGCGCGGCGATCCGTGTCGAGATGGAAGACACGGTTGTCGGGCCCGAGGACGAGCTGGCCGACCGCCTGCTCGCCAAGCTCGAGCACAAGCTGGAGGGGGAGCCTGAGGCTCAATTGGCCCTGCTCCGCTCGATGCTCACCAATGACCAGGCTGCCGAGGCCGTACGCGCTGCCCTCAGTCGCGAGTGCGGCCAGGTGGTGGGAAATGCCATCGGAGGTGACGCGGGCAGCCTGCGAGCGGGAGTCCTGTCGGCCA
>DATBBR010000132.1 GCA_036270875.1 Acidimicrobiales bacterium | reverse complement strand
CCATCCGAGGCTGTACACGAAGGCGGTCGTGCGGTCGCGGCCCGAGTTCTCGGTGACGAGCTGGCACACCCGTTCGAACTGATCCTGAGGTACGCCGCATACCTGCTCGACGATGTCCGGGGTGTACCGGGCGAAGTGCCGCTTCAGCACCTGTAGGACACAGCGCGGATGCTGCAGCGTGGGGTCGGTGTCCGGCCTGGGATGGGCGGCGGCGCCGCCCGAGCCGTGGGCCTCGCCGCGGCCGGCCTGACGCAGCATTCCACGGATGCGGTGTCGTTCGGCTTCGAGCAGGTCGCGCTCACCGCTGGCGGCTTTGACCTCTTCACCCTGGTAGCGCCAGGTCTCGAAGTCATAGAAACGGTGCTCACGGTTGAGGCCGGAGAACACTCCGTCGAGATCCTCGGTGTCGGCGTAGTCCTCGGTGAGGATCGTGGAGGCGTTCGTATAGGAGAGGACGTAGTCCTTGAAGTACTTGTCATGGCTGAGCACGTAGTTGATCAATCCGCCAACGAAGGCGATGTCGGCGCCAGCTCGGAGGGGCACGTACAGATCGGAGAGCGCGCTCGTGCGGGTGAAGCGAGGATCGACGTGGATCAGCGTTGCCCCTCTGGCCTTGGCCTCCATCACCCACTGGAACCCGACCGGATGGCACTCGGCCATATTGGAGCCCTCGATCAGGATGCAGTCAGCGTTCTGCAGGTCCTGCTGGAAGGTGGTGGCCCCTCCACGGCCGAAGCTGGTCCCCAGACCGGGGACCGTGGCGGAGTGTCATATGCGGGCCTGGTTCTCGATCTGGATGGCACCGAGCGCCGTGAACAGCTTCTTGATGAGGTAGTTCTCCTCGTTGTCCAGGGTGGCCCCGCCGAGGCTGGCGACACCGAGCGTCCGGCGAGTACGAGCCCCATCGACCTGCCATTGCCATCCCGCCTGCCTCGCCGCGATGACCCGGTCGGCGATCATGTCCATGGCCGTGTCCAGGTCCAGGTCCTCCCACTCCGTGCCGAAGGGTCGCCGGTACCTCACCCGGTACTGGCGCGCGTCACCCGTCGTGAGCTGCAGGCTGGCCGACCCCTTCGGGCAGAGCCGGCCACGGCTGACTGGGGAGTCTGGGTCGCCTTCGATCTGCGTGACCCGACCGTCCTCGACGAAGACCTCCTGACCGCAGCCGACCGCGCAGTAGGGACAGACCGACTTGACCACCTTGTCGGCGCGCCGAACCCTGGGCTCCAGTGCGTCGCTGCGCTTGCTCTTGACCGCGGCGCCAAGGCCCAGCACGTCGCGTTGCGCCAGCTGGCGGTAGACCGACCACGACTCAAGCCAGTTGCGAGCGCCCATCGGCATCCCCGGGTGACGATTCGGCTGACCGGGAGCCTACCCCTCTCGGGAGCAGGCGCGGTCATCCGCCGTGGTGGCCGTGTCCACTCGTCGCCAGGTAGGCGCCCACTCGGCCGAGCAACCACCAGCCCAGGAGGGCGCCCGTCACCAGACTGGCCACCAGCGTCCATCGGCGGGCAGCGGCCCTGGGCCAACGGCGTCCGGGCCGCCCGATCCAGTCCTTGAAAGCGAGGCGGCCGGTCTCGGCCAGGTGGCCAAGAACGTGGATCGTCATGACGCCGAACCACAGGACGAAGCTGGCCTTGTGTACGAGGAGCAGGCGCTGCCGCCAAGGGTCCGCGACGAAGAGGAGCCCCACGCCGCTGGCGAGGACGACCACCGTGAGCACGACCACCAAGGGTCCGAGCAGGCGCAGCGCCCAAGCCGGCGGCCCCTTGCGGCGGTAGGCCGGGGCTCCCTGGTAGTAGCGGAGGAACCGGTACAACGTGCTGCCAGTCTTCAGGGCCACCGGAGGGATCAGCAGCATGCCCACGAAGACGTGCGGGCTGAGCAGCGGCCGGATCGACAGGATCGTGACCCCCTCGACAGCCAGGAGGGCGATCAGCACGGCGGCGTTCGACGAGGTGAGGCGGGCATTTCCCTCGACGCCGGGGTCGGCGATCTCCTGGCCTGGGCCCTGGGTCTTCGGCGAGGCCGACCGTTCTCTCGTCATCGATATCGGTGCCGTCGTGCGCCGAGCCGTCCGGGCAAGGGTCCACGCTTCGGAAGAGGATCGGGACCAGACACCACCACAAGTTACGCGGGCTTCCCGACGCCAACATGAAGGTCGGGCGAGGACCCGACGGGTGATGGAAGATTTCCGGCTGGGCTGGCCCTCGACAGAGGCCCTGCGCCGCTGACGGCCTGCAAAGATGGACCTCGGGCCAGCAGGGAGGATCTCGAGTGAAGGTGCTCGTCGTGTGCGTTCCGGGGCCCGGGCACGTAAACCCGCTGTTGCCTCTCGTCGAGGCGTTCCGGGCCGGAGGCGACCGGGTCGTGGTGGCCGCCGGTGACGATCCCGGCGGTGTAGTGACGCGATCGGGCGCCGAGTTCCGCAGGGCCGGACACAGCGAGATGGACTGGTTCGGCGTGCTCGACTCACGCACCCGCGGGTCCCCAGGCGACGGTCTGGCGCCGGAGCGGATCAATCACTACTTCTATCCCCGGTTGTTCGGAGAGGTCGCGGCCACCGACATGATCGACGATGTGCTGGCCTGCGGCCGCGACCTGGAACCGGATGTCGTGGTGTTCGAGACTTACGCTCTCGCCGGCCCACTGGCCGCCGATCTCCTCGGCGTGCCCGGCGTCCACCACCACATCAGCCCGATGCTTCCCCACGAGGTCCTGCAGCTCGCCGACGACGCCGTTTCCCCACTGTGGCGATCATTCGGGCGGGACACACCCGGCTACGCCGGCGCATACAGGGGCGTGACCATCGAAGTGACCCCGCCATCGCTCGAGCGTCAGCAGATCCCTTCCGGTGAGTCGCTAGCGCTGCGGCCCGTGCGGCTTCCGCTTCTGCCACTCACGCCGTCGACTCCGCCCGTAGTGTACGTGACGCTCGGCACCTTCTTTGGCGCCAACGCCGATGTGTTTCGCGCCGTGCTTGACGGCTTGGCTGAGGAGCCTGTCGAGATGGTGGTCACGGTCGGTGCCGACCAAGATCCTGCCCGTCTGGGCCCAACGCCCAAGAACGCGCAGGTGGAGCGATTCGTTCCCCAAGCCGACCTCTTGCCTGCGTGCTCGGCGGTGGTCCATCACGGTGGCTCGGGCACCCTCTTCGGGTCGCTCGCGCACGCACTGCCTCAGGTGGTCGTTCCCCAAGGCGCCGACAACTTCGTCAACGCGCATCTGCTCGCCCGCTCCGGCGCCGGAAGGACCCTCCGCCCCGGGGAGGTAGCCCCGGAATCAGTTCGTCAAGCACTTCGCTTGGTCCTTGACGACGAGTCCTACAGGGACGCTGCACGCCTCATCGCAGGCGAGATCGGCGTCATGCCTGGTCCGCATGACGTGGCCCAGACGCTGCGGGAGCGGTTCAGCGGCGCCCCGGTCGACCGCTGAATACGACCGGGAGCGATGCCGATGCCACATCCGAGAGGCAGAGGAGCACGTGCCCTGCCGAACACGGGCCCCTTCGCCTTTTGACCGTCTCGGCGTCTTGGTCTAAGCAATCCGGCCACGGGAGGGGGCCTCCTAGCAAGCAAAGGACAAGCAGTGACCGACCTCGTCATCACCGCCACCATCGCCGCCGGCCTGTTCTCAGGCGCGGTCCTCATGGCTTACGACCTGTACTCGACCGTCGTCTGGCGCCGTCAGTTCGCCCCCGAGTCCCAGCGGGTTCAGCCGGAGCCGACTACCGATGGCGTAGACGTTTTTCCTGTCCCGAGCGTGGAGGCCGTCTCGCCCTGAATGACCTGGCCGCGGGAGGACTTACGCCTGGGTCCTCGTCAGCGGGCCCCTCCCGCCTGGCAGGATTCGCGCCATGAGCGGCTACCAGGCGGACCGTTGGTTTGAGTTCAGCGTTGCCGTGGCCGGCGCTGGCGCCGCGCTGGCAGGCCTGCTCTTCGTCGCTCTATCGATCAACCTCAAGGACATCCTCGAAGGCAACCGGCTCACCGAGCGAGCCGCCCACACGCTGATCCTGCTCGGCGCGGCCCTCGTGATCCCGTTACTGGTGTTGATCCCCGGGCAAGGCGAACAAGCACTCGGCGGGGAGCTCGTGGCTGTTGGAGTCCTCACGGGATTGTTCTTGGCAGTGCTCGACCGGCCATGGCGACGAGCGCCAGAACAGACCCTTGGGTCGTGGGCCATCACTATTGCCACACCCGCGCTCGCCCTCTCCCTTTCAGCCGTCCTGGCCGGAGTCGGAACGATCACCGAGATGCTCGGCGGCCTGTACTGGCTGCCCGTCGGCCTGATCGCGGCGTTCGTGGGCGCTCTGCTCAACGCCTGGGTGCTCCTCGTCGAGATCCTTCGTTGAATCGCGATCGTCCCCAGATGGACGAGTTCCCTTTGGCGTCAATCACCGACCGGGATCGCGTGGCCCGGTGAAGCCAGGACCACCACGTCGGCCCATGAGTAGTCAGGTTCCTTGGCGAGCAGCATCGGAGTCAGCTTGGAGGCGAACTCCTCCATCTTGCCGTGCTCATCCGGGGCTGAGTCTTCCCAGAGAGGATGAAGGACGCGGGCAAGCTCGTGCGCCACAACCTCGCCAAGCTTGTCCCCGCCGGAAAGGAGGGAGGGGTCGACCACGATCCCGTCGTCGGCCAGGAAGGGCAGAGCAAGACCGGCCACGCCGACGTCGAGCATGGGCATGGTGAAGGCTCGAACCGGACGCTCCCTATGTCGGCCGAGCTCGACTGCGAGCGAGGCCAGCTGGCTAGGAAGTCCAACGTCGACCAACCTTGGCCACGACCGCTCGACCAGCTGCGTCCAACCAAGCCCGGATAGTTGAAAGCCGTTCATCAGATCCTCAACGCCCCAACGAGCTAGTGAGTGCGGCACTGCCCGATCGATGGTTGTAAATCGAGTGATCGTGTCCAGGGACCATCGAGACCGTGACCGCACGCCGACCTATCAGGCTCCGGCGGCGCCCACTGGTACATGGTGGCCGCCAAGCCTTGCCACTCCAGGATTCGTGATGAACGGCCTTCTTCCCTTTTTCGTCCGTCGCTGGATGGCGTAGGGGCCCGTCGCTGTATCGCGGCCATGAAACGCCGCGGGGAGCCGAACAACGGCCTTGCCCCGCCGCGGTGATGAGAGCGCGGCCCCGCTCTAGAGGTTCGCCAGGACCCGAGCGACGGCATCGAGCCCGTCGAGGGAGGCTCGCCCGGTGTTGTCGAGGGGCTGGACGAGCACGTGGTCGGCCCCGGCGTCCAGGTGAGCCCGCACGCGGCTCGAGACGGCGTCGGCCGCCCCATGGGCGACGATCTCGTCGACCAACCGGTCGCTTCCCCCGCGCTCGAGATCGCCTGATTCGAATCCGAGCCGTCGCAGGTTCGACACGTAGTTCGGCAGGCGCAGGTAGAGGGAGAGGTAGGCGCGGGCTCCTTCGCGAGCCGGCGCCCCAGTCGTGAGAAGGACCGCCTGCTCGGGCACCAGGAGGCGGTCAGCACCGAGCTCCTGGCGGGCGATGGCGGTGTGCTGGGGCGGCACCAGATAGGGGTGGGCACCGGCGGTCCGGTCCCGAGCCAAGCCCAGCATGGCAGGACCGAGGGCGGCGATCACCCGGGGTGGGTCCTCGGGGGGTCCGGTGGGATCGAGCTCCTCCAGGTAGCGGCGCATGGTGGCCAGCGGACGTTCGTACACGCGACCCAGAGACTCGACGAGAGGCGCGTGGCTGACGCCGAGGCCAAGGACGAACCGGCGGGGGAACCTGTGGGCGAGTCCTTCGGCGGCGGCGCGCATGTCTGCCGGCGCGCGGCTCCAGATGTTGGCGATGCCGGTGGCGACGACGAGATGCGCCGTGCCCTCGAGGTACGAGGCCAGTCGATCGAAGGCGTCGGGCTCGGCGTTGCCGCCGCCGATCCAGAGCGAGCCGAATCCCTGTTCCTCCACCCGGGCGGCGATCTGTCGTCGCTCTTCCGCATTCCCTCCGAGCGGCGGGATCCACACCCCGACTCGACCGAGGCGGCGGCGCCAGTCGTCGAGAGCAGTGGTCACGGTGCTCGTCTCACGGTCCGGCTGTGACTGAGCCGGGCGGCGGGATCGTGCCGGGGCCGGCCTTGGAACACTGGAGCGCCGCTTGCGTATCACCCGATGCGGCCAGTGGTGGGAGCTGCGGAAAGGTAGGCCGGCCTCGGCGCATCGCCCCTAGGTCGAGGAAGTCGGTCATGTCGTTGGCGTTGGCATCTCGGTAGGTCATGGCCGGCAGGTTCCATTTGCGCTCCAGCATCGCCGCGATCGAGGTGTGATCGTGGATGATGCTCGTGACCGCGCCCCTGCGGGCATAGGGCGACACGACGATTGCCGGCACCCGGAACCCGTATCGGCGGAACCCGTCGTAGCTCGATTCGCCGGGCTGGACCATCGGCGGGATGGCGTCGGGCGCCAGCGCCGGGGGAGGGGGTACGTGGTCGTAGTATCCACCGTGCTCGTCCCACGTGACCACGAGCAGCACCTTGCGCCACGTCGGGCCCGACCCGATGGCTTGCACCACCTTGGCCAGAACGCCCTCGCCCAGCACGATGTTCTGCGGGTTCTCCTGGGACTGGGTCCCGTAATCAGGGTCCAGCAGGCTGAAGCCGGGGAGGGTGCCGGCGCTGGCGTCGGCGAAGAACTGATCGAACGGCTTCACCTTCTGGGACTCGGACGCGCTGTCATTGGCGGGGTAGAGGTCGGGCGTGGCGCCCGTCGGGTAGCTGGCGCAGTAGTTTGCCCAGCTGACGCCGTGCAGATCGAGACGGTTGAAGATGGTCCCGTTTGCCGGTAAGCCCAAGGCGGCGTCAGGCACCGCGTTGCCTGGTCCCGTCCCGATGTCGTCGGTCATCCCCGACGAGGTGCCGGCGATGAGATAGCGCCGGTTGGGATCCGTTTGCGCCATCACCGAGCTGAACCAGCGGTCGGCGATCGGGAAGGTTGAGGCCAGGCTGTAGGTGAAAGGCAGGTCGTCTCCAGTCCAGTAGCCCATTGCGACCCCTCCGACGATGTCGGAGGTGAAGGGGTCGATCGGGGTGCGAACGAAGCCGTCCATCCGCCCGCCGTCGTAGGCGTTGTGGCTGGCCGCCCACTCCTGGCTCGGCCGCGAGGGGAGCTGGCAGGTCGTCGGCATGCGGAAGGCATGCTGGATGCGGCCGTCGGGGTATGGGTTGGCGGCCGTCGGGCGACCTTGGTTGTCCAACCTGAAGCCGTCTCCCTTCCGACGTTGTCCTCGGCCCCGGCCGAGCATCCCCAAGAAATTGTCGTAGGAGTGGTTCTCCAGCATCAGGGCCACGACGTGCTGGATCTGGGGCATGGTGTCGGTGCCAGCAGGCAGCAGCGCATCCGGCAGCGAGTCCGGGGTGCGAAGCGTGCTTCGACCCAGGGCTCGCAGTGCCTCAGCCTCCCACGGGTCTGGAGACGGCACCGGAGGGCTTGACGCTCGCCCGATGCGTGGGATGGCGAGGACGACGAGTGATCCGGTCGCTCCGACCAGAAACCGCCGTCGGCTCAGGGCCGGCGTCGTCCCGCTCGTCGCGGAGGGCTCCGACCGCGGAACGCTTGTCATGTTGGGTTGTTCGCCGCAGAAGCCGTCCTTCCTCTAGCGACAGCTCGTCACCTGCCCCGGTTCGATGGCCCCGTGGCGCCAACCGGGCCGACTTCGAACCCTCGGTGAACTCTGGCACAACAGCAAGTGACTGGCTGAGCTCAGTCGGTCGCGTTGGCGAGGCCGCCAGCTTCACACACGGTCTGTACTTGGCCTGGGCTGCGCAACGACGTTCTGGAGCCGCACCTCGCCGTGGGCGACGAGCCGACCCGACTCGTCGGTGATATCGACCCGCCACAGCTGCTGAGTGCGACCTTGGTGGAGGGCCACCCCGTCAACCTTCACGGTCCCGGCGGTCATGGCACTGAGTCTACCTAGTGCGTCCTATCACGCAACCCTCCGGGTATGCTTGGTCGCGTGCAGAGGACCAGCTTTGAAGATGTCAACTGCTCGATCGCCCAGTGTCTCGAGGTCGTCGGGGAGTGGTGGAGCCTGCTCGTCGTCCGGGACGCCTTCTTGGGGGTGGCCCGTTTCGACGACTTCCAGGCCCGCTTGGGGATCTCCCGCAATATCCTCAATCAGCGGCTGAACCACCTGGTTGACAACGGCGTTCTCAAGCGAGTGCCCTACCAGGACCACCCGCCGCGGTCTGAGTACCGCCTCACCGACAAGGGTCGGGATCTGTGGCACCTAGTAACGGCCATGCGCCAGTGGGGCGACCGGTGGGCCGCACCCGCGGGTCCGCCCGTGAAGGTCAGGCATACCGGATGTGGACGCGTCGTCGACGTCCTGCCAGTGTGCTCTCACTGCGGTGACCTCCTTGACGCCCGTGCCCTCACCGCCATACCCGGGCCGGGGGCACTGGACGGCGACTTGGACCGCACCCGGCTGGCCCGTACCGGGTCTCCGACGTGACCGCTATGACGAATGGTCTGGATACTGTGTTCTCGGGAGTGAGCCGGGGACGGGCACCTGCTCCTCCCCAGCGGTAGCCCTACAGTCCGCAGGGCCTACGGGCCAGAGCCCTGAGGGGATTGGCCGTCCCCGTCGCCAGGGACCACCAGCTCCCGGACGGGATCAGGTAGGTCCAGCCAGTCACGGCTACGGGCGTCCTCCGCGTCCTCGACCGCCTGGCCGTGGACGGCATACGCTTCACGTAGACCAGCCGAGCGCTCCTCGGTGGCACGGGCGATCGCCCTGGAGCGGACCGACTCAGCCTCGCCAACCGCACCGTCGCGACTGCTCGCGCTCGCCGCATTGACCTCGGCCGCCTGTGCGGCGGCTCGGTGTGCAGCCTGGAGGGCGGTGTTGCTTGCCTCAGAAGCGGACTCGATGGCCTCACGGGCCTTGGTCTCGGCAGCCCGTACCTCGTCTTGGTAGCGCTGCTCGGCAGACCGGAACGCTCGGTCGCGGTCCTCCTCGGCGGCTCGAACCGTTTCCACATGAAGACTGGAGATCCTCCGGAGTGCCTCGGCACGAGCGGTTGTCGCCCTCCGGGTGGCTTCGGCGCGGGCGATTGTTGCCCGGGCCAGCGCCTCGGCATGATCTGCGGCGCTCGTGGCGCCGGCCACCTCGGCCGACAGCTCCTCGTGATCCGCCGGGGTCTCCGGGCCGAGACGGCCGTCCTGGCCTCCCGCCTCAGGGCGGTGCGGTTCGAGATCCCTGCGTTCCGGACCATTGCGTTCGTCACTCACCCCACCAGAATGCCCGCTGGGATCGGATCGTGCGGCAACGGCCGCCTCAGACCTCGGGTCGGGAGTTGTCCGGCGGGGCGGGCGCCGCCGCGGGCGGAGAACCAGCGGCCTCAGTGATCAGGCGCGCCCCACGGCCGCGGGTGAAGAAGCTGTAGGCCCAGCGGAGCAGGACGATGATCCGGTTCTCGAAGCCGATCAGGTAGAAGAGATGCACGGCCAGCCACGTGACCCAGGCCACGAAGCCGCTGAGACGAACCCCGCCGACATCGGCCACCGCTCGTGCCCGGCCTATGGTCGCCAATGTGCCCTTGTCGCGGTAGTGGAAGGGTGGCGTCGACCGTCCATCCACGCGATCTCTGATGAGGCGGCCGGCGTACCGGCCCTCTTGCATCGCCACGGGGGCCAGCCCGGGGAAGACCCGCGGCTCGCCCGTCCCTGCGTCACGGACGCGCACCATGTCGCCGATCGCCAGCACCTCGGGGTGGCCGGGAAGCGTCAGGTCCGGCTCGACTGTCACTCGCCCGGCGTTGTCGACCCCGGCGCCGCTGGCGTCACCGAGGGCCGCAGCGAGGGGCGAGGCCATGACGCCCGCCGCCCAGACCACAGTCCTCGTCGCATGGTGGGCCGTCGTCCCGTCGGTCGCCTTGATCTCAACGCCGTCGGGTCGCACGTCCACCACGGTATGACCCGTCAGGACGGTGACGCCGAGATGCTCGAGCGAGCGCTCGGCACGGCGTGAGAGCGACGGGGTGAAGGCGGGAAGCACGCGGTCGGCCATCTCGACCAACAGGACCCGCCCAGCTCGAGGGTCACTCTGGCGGAACTCGCCTGGAAGCGTGTCGTTGGCCAGCTCAGCGATCTGACCGGCCATCTCCACTCCGGTGGGCCCGCCACCAATCACGACGAAGGTCAGCCACCTCGCCCTTGCCTTGGGATCGGTCTCCAGCTCGGCGGCCTCGAAGGCCTGGAGGATCCGCCCTCGGACCTGGAGCGCACTGTCGAGCGACTTGACCTCCAGCGCCAGGGTGCGCCAGTCCTCGTGGCCGAAGTAGGCGTAGCTCGAGCCACCGGCGACGACCAGTGTGTCGTACGGGATCGTCTGGCGAGGCAGGCCAGCAACCGAGGGCTCGACGGCGAGCTCCCGTCGAGCGAGGTCGAACCCCGCCACCTCACCCAACAGGACCCGCACGCGACCATCACCGCGGAAGATCCGGCGCAGGGGCACGGCGATCTCGCCAGGCGACAACGACCCCGTCGCCACCTGGTAGCTCAGCGGCTGGAAGAGGTGGTAGTTGTGCCGGTCGACGAGCGTGACGTCGACGTTGGCTCTGCTGAGAGCCTTGGCCGCCTGGAGGCCGCCGAACCCTCCACCGACGACGACACAGCGGCCACCATCGGCTGCGGGCATGTCCCCAGTCTCGAACGGCAACCCCCGCCGGTCAAGCCGGCGGTCGGGACGAGCCATCGTCCCCCTTTGGCCCGACAGCACCGCGTACACTGCCGACTGGAAGTCGCCTCTGACCGGTCGGTGGGGGGTCGTCAGTGCGATCAGTGGGGAGGCTGGACGTGGACGAGCTGCGCGCCGATCGAATCTCGAGGCGTTCGCTGGTGCGATCGGGGTTGGCTGCCGCCGGGGGTGTCGCGGCAGCGAGCGCGCTGGCCGCGTGCGGGTCGTCGAGCTCGAGCTCAGCGGCCTCGACGACCACAACGGTGCCGGTAACCAATGGCGACCAAGCTCTTCAACGGCTGCTGGACGGCAACCGTCGATTCGTCCAGGGGGTGCCGGTCAACCAGGGACGAGACAGCGTGCGACGTGCTGAGGTAGCCGAGCACCAGACGCCATTCGCCATCATCGTCGGGTGCGCTGACTCGCGCGTGCCGCCCGAGGTGCTGTTCGACGAGGGAATCGGTGATCTCTTTCTCGTGCGAGTCGCCGGCAACACTGCCAACGCGCCGGCTCTCCTCGGCAGCGTCGAGTACGGGGCGGCCGTTCTCGGCTCGGTGCTGGTGATGGTGCTGGGGCACGAGAGCTGCGGCGCGGTCAAAGCGACGATCGATCACGTCCAGAAGGGCACGCAGCAGCCGGGCCAGATCGAGGCCTTCCTCGATCCCATCATTCCCGCCGTCCAGGCGGTCCAGGGTCAGCCGGCGAACCAGTTGATGGATGCTGCCGTCCAGCAGAACGTCCGCCTCCAGGTCCAGCAGCTGAGCGCCTCGACCCCATTGCTCGCGCCATCGGTGTCCTCCGGGAAGCTCAAGGTCGTCGGCGCCGAATACCACCCGACGACCGGCCAGGTCCAGCTGGTGAGCTGACTACCAACCGAACGGTGAGCCCGCCACGCCTGACTGCCGTCGCCGCGGGATAGTGGGACCGTGACCGGCAATCAGCGGATCGTCTTGGGCCTTCTCGTCGCCGCGCTGCTCGTCGGCCTCGGCTTCGCCGCTGGGGGATCTCTGGGAGAGATCGCACTCGTGTGGCTCGTACCGGTAGCGCTGCTCACGCTGTTGGTCCTGATTCGTCGCCGGTAGCAAGTCCAGCGTGGGGATTAGCCGGCGACGTGCTGGGCCTGGCCAGCGCGGAGGACAATCCAATTGGCGTCGCCACCGCTGACCGACGCTTTGCAGTTCTTGCAGACTCCGGCAATGTCGACGTCGAGCGGTGCACCGCAGTTCGGGCACCGTTGTCCCTGGCCGCTCCCGCCGTCGGTGGTGGCCTGGCTCGATCGCTGGAAGACCCAATCCTGCTCCCAGAACGCCATCTGGTGGTTGCCTCGCACGACCCGGCCCGATGCCGCGTCGATGTCATAGTTGGCGGAAGCAGCGCGGAAGCGAACCGTTAGCTGGTCGCGACCGTCCTCGCTCTCTGCTGCCAGGATCGTGGCCTTGGCGACCGTCAGGTTCTCGAGCACATTGCGCCGTCCGGCGCTGCGGTAGCTCTCCATCTCGGTCTTCTGACGCTGCCAGGCCTCCTCTGCCATCACCGGCTGGCTCAGCTCCGGTCGCTGCTGGCTCCACGCTTCCTCCACAGCGAAGAAACATCGTTCGGCCGTGGCGAGGAATGCGTCCTCGTCGAAGCCGGGGTCGTGCGCATGTACGGCGGCGAGCCCGGAGGCAACGGCGTCGGTCTGAGCCACGTGACGGGTGGGCGTCGGCCCCATCGTGGGGGACCCTGGCGACGGCCAGCCCTGATCGTTGGATGCCAGCCATCCGGGCGCCGTCGCCGGGTGTTTCGACCGGCGGTGACCCACGATGACGAAGATGAGCACGAGCACGATGATGGGCACGAGGATGAACAGCACGCCGAAGCCGCCACCACCGCTGCCGCCGCCGCTGCTGAATCCTCCGCCACCAACGAACGTATGACTACCGCCGCTGCTGAAATGGCTTCCGCCGCTGCTGCTGCTGTGGCCGCCGCCACCACCGATACCTCCGCCCGCCCGGGCGAGAAATGGCGCAAAGGTGAGGAACATCGTCACGCGCTCCTCCTCCCCCTCGTGTAGTCGTTGGGTCCGCATTGTCGCATCCCCGACCACGTCACGACGATGAGATCGTCTCCCCGAGATCGCCCTTGAGCCGCTGGCTGGCAGCACTCGCCGCTGACGCGTCGGCCACGGCGTTCGAGAGCCATTGCGCCATCGACGACACGCTCTGACCGCCGATGGACCTGAGGTCTCCCGAGACGGTTGCCAGCTCGGCTTCGAGGGCGTTCACGTCCCCCCGCATCGACGCCGGCCACCTCAGGTGGACGAGGTCATGGTCGACCTGGTCGACCGTGTCGGCGAACTGCACGGCCGGTCGGATCAGGGCCTCGGCCGAGGCGGTCGAGGCGGTCGAGGCGGCGACCATCTTGTTCGCCTGCGCCCTCCACGTGCGTTCGGCGTTCTCATAGCGGGCGACGAGGGGCCCGTACCCGCGCCCGGTGGCGCTGAGGTCTGCCGAACGGGGGGCGGCGCCGCGGGACTGCGTCGGGTCTCCACTGACGGCGCCACCGCTCACCGTGAGGACCACGATGACCACAACCAGGACGCCGATGCCTGCCAGGCCAGCGGCCGCCAACGACCAGCGCTGCCGGCGCCCGGTCGAAGTGAGAGAAGGTGCGGCCCACGACGGCGGGTCGAGCGGCAGCACGCCGCGTGCCTGCGCCGTCACTGCCATCCCGTTCCCCCCTCCGCGTCATTGCTGGGCCGAAATGCCGCAGCTGGTGGATTTGTGCGACGACGTCACTATGGGCCCAAGTCCTGACGAAATGCTGACCGGTATCTGACGAAATGCTGACGACGAGAGATCCGCACGCTCCCGGGTGGCCGTCCTGTAATCTTTACTATTATGATGGAATTAGTCGGTTTCTGGGACGGCCATCTGCAGGCGATGCCACGGCAGTCGACGAAGTGACGACCGCGCCGATCGGCTCGTCGCACCCTGACTCCCGGGGCGCCGCACTGGCTGCAACGGGGGCACGGCTTCGGCCTTCGTCATGGCTGTGATCGGATCGCAGGGCCCCCTCGCCGGGCTGCTGCCCCGCCCCGGTGCGCAGGCAGGCTCGATCGTGGCCGAGGCGCCGGGCGACGGCCCTGGCTACTGGGCGGGCGGGCCGAGCGCGGCGTGGGTCGACGGGACCTTCTGGCTCGCCTACCGGCTGCGCCGTCCGGTCGGCGCCGGGCGGGGGTACGCCAATGTCGTGGCCCGTTCGGCCGATGGCGAACGCTTCGAGACCGTCGCCGTCATCACCAGTGAGCAGATGTCCTGCGCCTCGCTGGAGCGGCCCGCCCTCGTGCCGACGCACGACGGCACATGGCGCCTGTATGTGAGTTGCTCCACCCCTGGCTCACTCCATTGGCGGGTAGAAGTCCTCGAAGCGGACGACCCGGCGGGACTCCCGCACGGACGCCGAACCACTGTCCTGGCGGGGGACGACGCCACGGCGTGGAAGGACCCGGTGATCACCTGTCGGGACGGTGTCTGGCACATGTGGGTCTGTCGCCACTGCACGGAGGTGCCGGCTGACGGCGACCGCATGGACACGTGGTACGGGACGAGCACGGATGGGATCGCCTGGTCGCTCGAGGGGGTCGCCATGCGCGGACGACCAGGCCGATGGGACCAGCGGGGGGCGCGGATCACCGCGGTCGTGCCGGTCGACGGCGGCTATGCGGCGTACTACGACGGGCGCCCGACAGCGGACGACAACTGGGCTGAGCAGACTGGGATCGCCTTCGGCACGAGCCCGTCGCGCTTCGAGCCCGTCGGCAACGAGCCCTGGGCAACCCCGCAGGGGGGAGTGGGCGCCCTGCGTTACCTGAGCATCGTCCCCCTCCCGCGCGGCGGACGGCGCGTCTACTACGAGATCGCCCGACCCGACGGCCCCCACGACTTACGTACCGAGTACGTGCCCCGGCCGGGGCTGGCGAGCCAGTCCTCGTAGCTTTCGCCCGTCAGGCGCTCGAGACGCCGGACGTCTTCGGTGAACAGGGCCCCCAAGCGCTGACGGTCCTCGGGAGGAAGGTCCGGACGGTCGCCGCGTCGGCGGTGGAGGGTAGCGAGCACTGGTGCACTGGCCCGGCGCCACACCCGCGGAGGGAAGCATCGTCCGATCTCGGCACCGGCGCGCACGACCGACTGGAGCACCGAGTTGACCCGCGTCGGCTCGACCCAGGTCGAGACGTTCTGCGAGGGCGCCTCGGAGATGAGCCCGGTGCGCACCCCGAGGAACTCACAGATGCGGTCGAGCGTCCGGTCGTGCTCGTCGACGAGGTCCCGGTAGCGCAGAAGATGCACCTGCGCCGGCGGGAACCACCGGTAGAGATCTTCCAGCTGCTCGCCGTATCGGCCCAGCTCGAGGTAGCGCCAGAAGGGCGCCCAACCCTTTGCGATCCGCTCCGGCTCGGCCAGGCAGGCGTCTACGAAGCTCGCCTCGGGCTCGAGGCCGTCGCACCACAGGTGCGTCCAGTTGCTGTAGGCGCGGTCCACAGGATCCCGCAAGACGGCGATGAGCTTGACCTCGGGGACCAGTGCCCTCATGCGCCGATGCGCCTCCCGGTCCCAGAGGTAGAACGGCGTGCTCTCGCCTTTCGCGGCGCCTGCGGGGGCCGAGGCGAACAAGCTCTCATAGCGGTCGCGGGCCCAGATCCACTCTCGCACGCTGTGCGCATCACCCGGCCCTCGCTGAGCCTGGGGCGGCCCATCGCACATGAAGAACTTCGGTTCCTTCACGGGCGACAGGTACAGGTCCGGATGTTGGGCCAGAGCGGCGTGCAGGGCCGTGGACCCTGCCTTCGGCGCTCCAATGATCAGGAAGTCGGGGAGGCCCGACCCAGCGGGAGCCCACATCCTTCATCATGTTCGTGGACTCGGTGGACTTCGTCAAGCTCTCGTTCCTAGCTGTCCGATACCCGCTAGCGACCGGCGTCTGCCGCTGTCAGGCTTCGTGCGTGATCCCGGAACCCGATCAGTGCTACCGCGCGGTCACGAGTCGCGACGCCCGCTTCGACGGCTGGTTCTTCACCGCCGTCACCTCGACGGGCATCTACTGCCGTCCCAGCTGTCCCGCCCGCACACCCAAGCGGTCCAACGTCGCCTTCTTCACGACCGCGGCGGCGGCCCAACTGGCGGGATTCCGCGCCTGCAAACGATGTCGCCCAGAGGCCACGCCGGGGTCGCCGGAGTGGAACAGCCGCGCTGATCTCGTGGCTCGGGCCATGCGCCTCATCGCCGACGGGATAGTCGACCGGGAAGGTGTGACGGGGCTCGCCCGACGGCTCAGCTACAGCGAGCGACACCTCAACCGGCTCCTGCTCGCCGAGGTGGGTGCCGGCCCGCTAGCGCTCGCCCGGGCCCAGCGGGCGCATACGGCGCGGGTCCTCATCGAGACGACCGACCTGAGCTTCGCTCATGTCGCCTTCGCGTCCGGGTTCGCCAGCATCCGCCAGTTCAACGACACCATTGGCGCCGTGTTCGCCTCGACCCCGACCAACCTCCGCCGTCGGACGAAGCGGCGAGCCGATCAGTCCGGAGGTGTCGCGCTCCGGCTGTCCTTCCGGAGGCCCCTGCATGTCGAGGCCCTCCTCGGTTTCCTTGGGCCACGAGCGATACCTGGCGTCGAGGAGTATGCGGCCGGTGTCTATCGCCGGACGCTGCGACTGCCCCACGGCGGGGGAGTGGTGGCATTGCGCGACGGCGGCGGCTCTATCGCGTGCCAGCTCCACCTGGACGACTGGCGCGACCTCGGTCCGGCCGTCCAACGCTGTCGCCGGCTCTTGGACCTCGACGCCGATCCGACAGCCGTCGACCATGTGCTCGGTGGTGACCCGGTCCTGGCGCCGTTGGTCGCCGCCCGCCCCGGGCTCCGAATCCCGGGCGCGGTCGAGGGGTTCGAGGTCGCCGTTCGGGCGATCGTCGGCCAGCAGATCTCGGTGGCCGGTGCTCGCACCCTCACGGCCGAGCTCGTCAGGAGGCTGGGAAAGCCGCTGACTGCGGCCGATCGCACCCTCACACATCAGTTTCCTGAGCCCGGCGCCCTCGTCGACGCTGATCCGGCCTCCTTCGGGCTTCCGGCATCGAGGGGGCGCGCCCTGGTCGGGCTTGCTCGCTCGGTTGACGTCGGGGCGCTGGAGCTCGATCCCGGCGCCGATCAGGACGCGACGACCAGGGGCCTCCTCGACCAACCTGGGATCGGCCGCTGGACTGCCGGCTACGTCGCCATGCGGGCGCTCGGCGACCCGGACGTCCTCCTGGAGACCGACGTCGGCACCGTGCGGGCGTGCGGGCACCTCGGGCTTCCTCGCGCGCCGGGTCCCCTGACCCAGCACGCCGAACGATGGCGGCCGTGGCGCTCCTACGGGCTTCAGCACCTTTGGGCGAGCCTCGCTCCCGCACCCAGACGAAAGGAGACCGATGCCTGAGACCATTTGGACGACCGTGTCGAGTCCCGTTGGCGACTTGCTGCTGACCGGCGACGGCTACTCCCTGGATGCCCTCCATCTTTCCGACACCAGGCGACCGTCCGTGGCCCACAACGGTCACCGGCGCGAGGACGACGCCTTCGCCGAGGCCCGGACACAGCTCGTCGAGTACTTCGAGGGCGACCGCACCACATTCGAGCTCTCGCTCACCCCACAGGGAACGCCCTTTCAACTGCGGGTCTGGGACGCGCTCCGCGCCATTCCCTATGCCGCCACCGCGAGCTATGGGGAGGTGGCGGCGGCTATCGGCAGCCCCAGCGCCTCGCGCGCCGTGGGCCTGGCCAACGGCCGCAACCCCATAGCCATCGTCATCCCGTGCCATCGGGTGATCGGCGCCGATGGCAGCCTCGTCGGCTACGGGGGAGGCCTCGATCGCAAGCGCCGCCTGCTCGAGCTCGAGGCCGCAGGTCTTGCCCGTGATCAGCGTTGAAACCAGGGACGGCGCCCGGCACAGTCCCCGATACCGGTTTAAGGTGGGTAGCGGCAGGTTGCCGGTGCCAGAGGGGGGCCGGTGTAAAGGGAGAGGAGCGCCGGTGCTAGGGGCTGAACAAGCATCGTTCGACAAGCCCGACGAGGTCCGTACCTTCGAGAAGGGACGAGTCGACATCATCAACGTCGGCGGGGCCGAGGTCGGTCGCCTCACCTTCGAGCCCGGATGGCGGTGGTCTGAGCACGTGAAGCCGACGGCTGGCACCGACTGGTGCATGGCGCCGCACTTCCAGTACCACGTGTCCGGCATCCATCACATCCTTCTGGCCGACGGCACGGAGTTCGACTGCCACCCCGGTGATGTCGTCGCCCTGCCGACCCCCCACGACGGCTGGGTGGTGGGGGACGAGCCCGTCGTGCTCATCGACTGGTGGGGGATCATCGGCTACGGGAAGTAGCCGTTCGCGGTCCGGCTAGACGGTGGAGTCCGTCCCCTTCGCTTCACTCGCCAGCTGGCTCTGGCTCTCGCGACCGAGACGGCTGTGACCGTAGCCGTAGCCGGCGTAGACGATCGTCCCGATGATGAGCCACACGCCAAAGCGGATCCAGGTCGTCAGCGACAACTTGGTCATGAGCCACAGCGAGAACGCAATGCCTGTGATCGGCACGAACGGCATCCAGGGACAGCGGAAGGTCCTCGGCAACTGGGGCGCGCGGTATCGCAACACGACAACCGCTCCGGACACCACCATGAATGCGACCAGGATGCCGATGTTGGTCAGCTCGGCCACCTGCAAGATCGGCACGAAGCCGCTGATGCCCGCGGCCACGATGCCGATGATCCAGGTCGGCCGGTGGGGAACAGCGTTGCGGTTGGTCTGCGCGAACCAGCCTGGTAGCAGACCGTCGCGGCTGATGGCGTACCACACCCGCGAGGCGCCGAGGGCGACCGAGAACATCACGGTGATGATGCCGACGACGGCGCCGATGGCAACGACCCGGGCCACTTGAGTTTGACCGACGACTTGGAACGCCGTCGCGAACGCGCTCTTGGTGTTGATCTTCCGGTAGTGCTGCATCCCGGTGAGGACGGTGGCCGCGACCAGGTAGAGAGCTGTCGCGACCCCCAGGGACAGCAGGATGGCCTTGGGCAGCACCCGCTGGGCGTCCCTCGATTCCTCGGCCGCGGTGCTCATGGCATCGAAGCCGAACATGGCAAAGAACACCGTCGCCGCGCCGGTCACGGCGCCTCCGAACCCGTAGGGAAGGTACGGAGCGAAGTTGCCGGTCTTGACGTAGAAGGCGCCGACCACGACCACCATGACGACGATGGCGATCTTCACGACGACCAGGACGGACTCGGCCCGCACGCTCGAGCGGATGCCCCGGTTCAGTAGGTAGGCGACCAGCAGGCACAGCACCACGGCGAACAGCTCCACCTTGTGCCCGTGGCCGGTCGACGGCGCGCCGAGCATCCACGATGGCAAGTGGAGGCCGAAGCTCGTCAGGAAGC
>DATBBR010000131.1 GCA_036270875.1 Acidimicrobiales bacterium | reverse complement strand
CCCGCACCGGCACCTTGAAGGCCGCCAGGTGCGCAGCCACGTGCTCGCGCAGGTCCTCCGCCCCGACGTCGGCACCGGGACGGATCTGCACCACCGCACCCACCTCCTCGCCGAGCACCGGGTGGGGAATGCCGATCACGGCAGCGTCGATGACGCCCGGATGCTCGAAGAGCACGGACTCGACCTCGACCGAGTAGACGTTCTCTCCTCCTCGGATGACCATGTCCTTGGCCCTGTCGACGATGTGCACGAACCCCTCCTCGTCGATCTCGGCCACGTCGCCGGTATGCAGCCATCCCTGGGTGAAGGTGGCGGCCGTCGCCTCCGGGTTGTCCCAGTAGCCGCGCACCACGTTGGGGCCCTTGACCCAGAGCTCTCCTGTCTCACCGGCCGCGAGGTCGATGCCGTCCTCACCGACGACCTTCACGTCGACCACGGGGACGGGTGGTCCGACGCTGTCGGGCTTGCGCTCGTAGTCCGATCCGCTGTTCATGGTCGTGAGCGAGGAGGTCTCCGTCAGGCCGTAGCCGTTGGAGGGATGGCCCGTCGGGAAGTGGGCCTTGATCCGCCGGACCAGCTCGGGCGGGGCGGGCGCGCCGCCGTAGCCGATGCTCCTGACGCTCGAGGTGTCGCGGCGGGAGAAGTCCGGCGAGTCCAGCACCTGCCACACCATCGCCGGGACCCCGCCGAAGGTCGTGATCCGTTCGCGCTCGATGAGCTCCAGGGCCCGCTCGGGGTCCCAGCGGCGCATGATGACCAGCTTGCCCCCGGCGGCCGTGTTCGCCACCAGCACCGAGTGACAGCCAGTGGCGTGGAACAGCGGCACGCTCAGCAGGTACGCGTTCTGTCCGCCACCATCGCCGGGCGCGGTACCGGCACGCAGGCCACCCTGCATGGCCACGAAGAACAGGCTCATGAGGTTGGTGCAGATGTTGCGGTGGGTCCCGACCGCTCCCTTGGGCCTGCCCGTCGTGCCCGATGTGTAGAAGATCGTGGCGTCGTCCTCGGGGCCGATGTCGACCTCGGGGAGAGCGGCGTCGCCAACCGGGGTACCGAGCAGTTCCTCGAAGCGGTCGTGCGCGGGCGCTACGGCGTCGTCCGCCCGGGCGACGATCACCTGCTCCAATCCGAGATCCCCGAGGTGGGGCGCAAGGCGTTCGGCCCGCTCGGCGTCGGCGAAGAGCAGCTTGGCGCCGGAGTCGTCGAGGGCGAACGCCAGCTCCGGCCCGGTCCACCAGGCGTTGAGGGGCACGACGACGGCACCAGCGGCGGCGGCTGCCCAGAAGGACAGGACCCATTCGGGGAAGTTGCGCATGGCGATGGCCACCCGGTCGCCCTTGCGCACCCCGTAGCGGTCGATGAGCGTCCGGGTGAGGGTGGCCGCGGCCAGGAAGTGCTCCTCGTAGGTGGTCCGCTCGTCCTCGTAGACCAGGTAGGTCGCGTCACCATGGCCCCGGGACAGCTCCAGGACGGCCCGCAACGTCGGCGGCGCGTGCTTCCACACCCGGGTCGGCACCCCGCGGATCACTTCCTCGCCGATCTCGAACATCTGCCCTGGAGCCGTGAGCGTGGCCGTGGCGTCGGCCAACGAGAGCGGCTCCTTCTGTGCGAGCGGATCTGTCATGCCGTGCTGAACCTCCCTGCGGGCCGGCCTCCCGGGCCGGCCGTACATTTCGGCCGGATCGGGGCTCCGGCGCAACCGTAGCCAACCGCTAGTGAGTCGCCAGGAGGGCGGCGCCTCGGCGCTGGATTGCCGAGAAGCCCAGATCGCCGGCGACGGCGCGCGCCTGCTCCGCCAGCGCCCAGGCCCGGGCGGCGTCGCCGGCACGGTCTCGGGCCAGCAGCATGCGAGCCCAGTCGAGGCGGGTGACGGCCAGCCAGTACACGGCGCCGATGTTGTCGTGGCGGCCGGCCGCGGCCGAGAAGTGGGTGTCCGCGTCGTCGTAGCGGCCCATGGTGCTGGCCAGGAGGCCGAGGTAGTAGGCGACCGAGCCGTACACGGCGCTACCGGCGAACGGGAGCTGGTCCTCGAACGGAGCCAGACGGTCGTAGAGGACCGCGGCCGGCTGGGCCATGCCGAGGTGGGCGCAGGCGGAGGCCAGCAGCGCCATCCCGACCAGCCACAGCGGGTCGTAGGGGAAGGCGGCGAAGGTGTCGCCGAGGTCCGGGACGAGCACGGCGGCAGCGTCGGCATCACGGTCGAGCTCGCAGTATGTGCCGGCCAGGTGAGCCCGCAGGCCCGGGATCCCGGGGTTGTCCGCCGTGACCTGGGCGAGCAGCTCGACGACCTCATCCAGTTGGCCCTGGTACCGGCGGATCTCACACAGCTGGCTGATGTAGAGCGGCTGGGCCTCGGGCTGCCCGCTGTCGTTGCCGATCTGGAGCGCCTCGCCCGCCAGCACCTCGGCCTCTTCGATCCGGCCGGCGAGGAGCGCCCGCCAGGAGCCGCTGAAGGCGACCGTGTAGCGCAGGAAGGACTGCCCGACGCGGTCGGCCAGCCCCTGCAGCTGCTCCAGATGGCGGTCGGCCTCCAGGAGATCCCCGCGCTCGGCGCAGGACCAGAGACAGAACCACGTGGCGTAGCCCCGCAGGACCGGGTCACCGAGCGCATCCGCCATCTGCAGGGCTTCTTCAGCCTGAGCGTGGCGTTCGTCGACGGTATCGGGGACGTTGAGGGTCGGAAAGCGCAGCGTCAGCACCCGGGTGAGAGTCGGCTTGTCGCCGATCCGCCGAGCCGCATCGAGGGCATGGTCGGCGAGAAGTCGTCGACCTTGCCAGTCGCCGCTGTAGGTAGCCTCGACCGCCTGCGTCGCCAACAGCAAAGCTGGCGCCGGGCCGTCGCACCCCGCCACTGCGTCGAGCGCGGCCCGCAGCACCGCTACCCGCTCGACGTCCACGACGCCCGTGGCGCTGTGGAAGCCGCGATTGTTGGCCAGGGCGGCCGCAACCAATCGGTCGCGGTCCCCGAGCTTTTGGGCGATCTCGGCTGCCTCCAGCAGGGTCTCCCGATGGGACGGCTCACCCGCTTGCCGCTGGGCCTCTCCGAGCCCAATGAGCAAGTCGCAGCGCCGCCTGGCATCCGCGTTTGGGCGAGCGCCGACCCCGCCGACCCCGCGAACCCCGCCGTCTCCGGCCAGGTCCAGGGCCCGGGTGAACCATCGCAGAGCCTCGTCGGGCGCCAGCTGGGCCATGGCGGCCTGGCCGGCCTGCTGGGCATAGGAGATGGCCCGTCCGGGATCGTCGAGGCGGGCCTCGGCCCACTGGTGGGCAAGGGCCCCGACGCGCCCACCCAGGTCGTCTCCGCACACGTCCTCGAGGGCCTCGGCGACGCGATGGTGCAGCCGTCGACGGCGGACACCGCTCAGGTCGTCGTAGAGGGTCCGCCTGATGAGGGCGTGCACGAAGCTGAAACCCTCTGTCGAGTCGGCCACCTCGACCAGCAGCGACGCCTCCACGGCCGCCTCGAGCGCTTCGATCAGCGCATCCTCCGGGACGTCGCTCAGCACGCGGCTGACGACGTCGAGGCCGAAGTCACGGCCGACGACGGCGCCCACTCTCAGTGCTCGGGCGGCCAGGTCCCCGAGGCGCGCCACCCGCTGCGCAACGACTTCGCGCACGCTGCCGGGCAGGCCCACCTGGCGGAGGTCGAGCGTCGAGGTCCAGTGGCCGTCCGTTTGCACGATCATCCCCGACTCGACCAGATGGCGAAGGATCTCCGCGGCGAAGAACGGGTTGCCGTCGGTCTCGCGGTGGAGCGCCCGAGCCAGCTCGCGGCCAGGCTGGTCCAGGCGGTGCCCGGCAGCCGACTCCATCAGCTCGATGAGCTCGGTCGCGGCCAGGCCCTCGAGGGTCAGCCGGTCGACGTTTGTCTCCCGACGGAGATCGGCGAGGACCGAGGTAAGCGAATGGGTCGCCGACAGGTCGGAGTCACGGTAAGTCCCGATGACGAGAAGCGCCATCGGCGTGTCGGAGGTCACCAGGTGCCTGAACAGTGACAGGGTCGGCTTGTCCGCCCAGTGCAGGTCGTCGAGGACCAGCACCAGTGGCGCGTCGCGGGACGCGGCGGCGAGAAGGGCGACGACGCTTCCGAACAGCATGGAGCGCTCGGCGTCGGCGTCGTCGGTCTGGGGCGGCGGCACACCAGCGATGCGGCGACGCAGCTCGGGCACGAGACGGGCAAGCTCACCACCATGCTCGGCCACGTGAGCGTCGAGCACCGACTCGGGGCTGTGGGCGACGTAATGCGTGAGGGCCTCGACGAACGGCTGGTAGGGCCGGCCGACGTCGGCGTCACAGCGCCCGTAAAGCACATCCGCGCCCGAGTCGCGCGCCGTGGTCGCCACCTCGGATGCCAGGGCCGTCTTGCCGATGCCGGGCTCACCTGACACGAGCACCACGCGACGCTGACGCGTTGCGACGTCTGCCGTACTGGCCAGCTTGGAGCGTTCGTGGCCCCGCCCGACGAAACCAGCCGGTGGGCGAACCGAGAGCCGTGTGGGCAGCGGTATGGCGCGGTCGGGCGGTGGGGTCCACGTCAGCTCGCAGGCGACGAGCGGCTCGGGCAGGCCGTCCAGCGCGAGGGGTCCGACGGGTTTGAAGGCGTGCCCCGAACGGGCGCCGGCGGCCATGCGGACCACCTCGGTCATGAGGACCTGGCCGCCGCTGGCCGCAGCGCACAGTCGAGCCGCCTCCACAACGGGCAGGCCGAAGTAGTCGTCGTCCTCTCTGGTGGCGTCGCCGGTGCTGATCCCGATGCGCACGCTCAGCTGCTCGCCGGCGCGCCGGTTGTGGACGGCGACGCCCCGCTGCATGGCGAGCGCGCAGTCGAGGGCGTCCGAGACGCTGACCGAGGCGACCATCAGCCCGTCGCCGAGGCTCTTGACCTCTCTGGCCCCCGATGTGGCGATCGAGCGTCGCAACAGCGTGAAGTGCGCACGGCGCAGCTCCTCGGCGGCGTCGCGGTCGAGGCGAAACGTAGCGGTAGTCGAGCCCACCATGTCCGTGAAGAGGATCGTCACCGTCTCGGTGGAGCCCACTTCGTACCCCTCGCGTTGCCTTCCCCCCAACGAGGATTGGATTCCCACGGTACTACTTCAGCCCGTCGGTATCATGAGGGAGCTGGCGAAGCGGAAGGGGAGGGGATGGAACCACCGACGGTCATCGTCCTCGGTGGGGGGGTGGCGGGGATGACCGCCGCCCACGAGCTCGCTGAACGCAGCTTCAGGGTCAGGGTCTACGAGCTTCGGGACGTCCCCGGCGGCAAGGCTCGCAGCATCTCCGTGCGCGGCTCGGGGGTGGGAGGGCGCACGGATCTCCCGGGCGAGCACGGTTTCCGGTTTTTCCCCGGCTTCTACCAGCACGTGCCGGACACCATGAAGCGGATCCCCTACGGAGGCCAGAGCAAGAGGGTCTTCGACAACCTGGTGCCCACCACTCGAGCCGCGTTCCTGCGCGAGGGGCAGCTCCCGATCGTCATCCCCGACGTCTTCCCGCGATCGCCACGTGACGTGCTCAGTGCCATGGTGCTGGCCCTCGGAGACCGCACTGGACTCTCGTCTGGCGATATGGCGCACTTCGCGAGCCGCATCGGCATCCTCCTGGGCAGTTGCGACGAGCGCCGGATCAACGAATGGGAGAACGTCGACTGGTGGGACTTCGTGGGCGCTGGCGGGCGCTCGGCTGCCTTCCAGTGCTTCCTGGCTGACGGCATCACCCGCCGCACCGTGGCCGCCCAGGCAGACACGGCCAGCGCCCGCACGATCGGCTACATCTTCATCGCCCTGGTCCACAGCCTGATGACCCCGGGCGGCCAGCTCGATCGGGTGCTCAACGGCCCGACGAGCTCGGTCTGGATCTCGCCGTGGCTCGAGCATCTCGAGCACCTGAAGGTCGACTACCACCTGAGCGCGGCGGTGTGCGCCATCAAGTGCGACGCACGCCGCATCACCGGCGTCGAGATTTCCGAAGGTGGGCGCAAGAGCACCGAGACCGCGGATTACTACGTCTCGGCCCTGCCGGTCGAGATCATGCGCGATCTCATCACCCCTGAGATGGTCGCGGCCGAGCCCGTTCTCGGTGACATTCGCCGGCTGGAGCTCAGCTGGATGAACGGGATCCAGTTCTACCTGGCGCACGACGTGCCAGTCGTCCACGGCCACGTGACCTACACCGACTCACCGTTCGCGCTGACTTCGATCTCCCAGCGGCAGTTCTGGCCCGGTGTCGACTTCTCCCGCATCGGCGACGGCAAGGTGCAGGGCATCCTGTCGGTCGACATCTCCGACTGGGACACACCCGGCATCGTCTACCATCGACCCGCGAACCTCCTGACCCCCCGGGAGATCAAGGACGAGGTCTGGGCCCAGCTCAAGGCCCATCTCAACCAGGACGGTCGGAGGCGACTCGACGACGCCGACCTGCGCAGGTGGTTCCTCGACCCCGACATCGTCGGTCCCAATCACGGGCGGAGGGACATCAACCTCGAGCCGCTCCTCGTGAACACGGCAGGGTCGTGGTCATGGCGACCCGAGGCCGACGTCAAGGGGATCCCCAACCTTTTCCTCGCGTCCGACTACGTCCGGACCAACACCGATCTGGCGACCATGGAAGGAGCGAACGAGGCTGCGCGCCGGGCCGTGAACGGGATCATCCGCGCCTCGGGCCACCGAGGGCGGGAGTGCCGGGTCTGGAAGCTGCCGCAGCTGCCCGGTTTCGGTCCCCTGCGGACTCTCGACCGGGCGAGGTACCAGCAGGGTCTCAGGAACCTGCCTTAGCCGCGACGCCGAGGTGCTCGCCGAAGAAGGCGAACATCCTTCGCCAGGCGTCCTCGGCCGCCGTCTCGTCGTAGCCCAGGTGCATCGGATCCGGCACGGGTACCCGGTCCATCCACCCCGGCTTGTTGTCGTACGACAGGAAGGAGTGCCCCACGCCCTCGTACACCTTGATGTCGTGCGGCACCCCAAGGGCCGCCAGGTGCTCCTCGAGCCGACGAGGCGCAGAACGCAGCGTTCGATCGAGGGCGCCGTAGCTGGCGACGACGGGGCAGATTCCTTCGAGCTGGGTTCGGTCCTTGGGCACGATGCCGTAGTTCACGCCGGCCGCGCCCACCCTGCCCCGCGCGCCGAAGGCGAGCGCAAAACCTCCCCCCAGGCAGAACCCGACCACGCCCACCCGGTCGCCGTCGGTGTCGGCTCGATCGGCGAGCGCCCGTCGGGTCGCTTCGATGTCGGCGAAGGCGCCTCCCTGCGTCCGGGTGGCCAGGTCGCGCATGGCCCGGGAGATGCACAGGGCCCGATTGCCGCCGTTGGAGTAGAGGTCGGGCGCCAGGGCCACATAGCCCTCGGTGGCGAAGCGCGCCGCATGACGCTTGATGTCGTTGTTGAGCCCGTACGCCTCGTGCAGGACGACCATGCCCGGGTGAGGCCCGTCGCCGTCGGGCAGCGCCAAGGCGCCCCGCAGCGAGCGCCCGCCGGGCGCGGGGATCGTGATGTCTGTGGTGGGCGGGAGCACGCTCATGGTTCGTAATCAGGTGCGCTGGACCCGGCGGCGTCGCCAGGCGGACTCGATGGCGGGCGGCGTGTAACCGGCATCGCCGGGCTCGATGTTCGTCCCCGGCGCCACGAGCTCGTCGATCCGGTCGAGCGCGTCGTCGCTCAGGGCTACGTCGGTGGCGCCCAGCTGGCCCTCGAGATGCTCCATGGTGCGGGGCCCGACGATCGCGGACGTGACCGCCGGGTGGACGAGCACGAAGGCCAGGGCCAGGTGCACCAGCGAGCACCCGGCCTCGGCCGCCACCTTGGCCAGCTCCTCCACGAGGTCGTGCTTGCGGCTGTTCTCAGCACGGTTGGGGTCGAAACGGCCGCCCATCCGCGCCGCTCGGGAGTCTCGCGGTGCTGCTTCACCGCGGCGGTAGCGGCCGGCGAGCCACCCGCCGTTGAGCGGGCTCCAGGCGATGACCCCCATGCCGTAGCGCTGGCAGGCGGGCAGCACCCCGCCCTCGATGCCGCGGGCCAGTATCGAGTACGGCGGCTGCTCGCAGCGGAAGCGCTCCCTGCCCCGCCGCTCGGCGACCCACTGGGCCTCGACGATCTCCTCGGCCGGGAAGGTCGAGCTGCCGATGGCCCGCACCTTGCCGGAATGGACGAGGTCGGAGAGAGCCGAGAGCGTCTCGTCTACGTCACACGACGGGTCGGGGCGGTGGGCCTGGTACAGGTCGATCCAATCGGTGCCCAGGCGACGGAGGCTGTTCTCGCACTCCTGCACGATCCAGCGTCGGGAGTTTCCCCGCTGATTGGCGTCCTCGCCCATCGGTGCGTGGAACTTGGTGGCCAGCACGACGTTGTCGCGTCGTCCGGCGAGCGCCTTGCCCACGATCTGCTCCGACTCCCCGTTGGAGTAGACGTCGGCGGTGTCGACGAAATTGATGCCGGCGTCGAGCCCGGCGTGGATGATCCGGACCGACTCGTCGTGGTCGGGGTTGCCCCAGGCCCCGAACATCATGGCCCCGAGGCACAGAGGGCTGACCTTGATGCCCGTGCCGCCGAGCGTGCGGTGGTCCATGGTTCTCCTTCCGACGGTGGCCGTCCCGCCCCTCAGGCGGACGCGGTGGAGTGTGCCTCTGATTCGATCACATACACCAGCCCGTCGCGGCCCTCGTAGCGGTGGGCCTCGCCTGTCAGCCGGAGGTGCTCGAGGTGGGCATACGTCTCGCTCTCGGCCATGTGGCCCCAACGCTCCCGGCGAAACAGCTCGTGGGAGAAGTCCGCCACCGTCGCTGGCCCGAGGGCAGCGGCGATGGCGCGGACGCGTTCGAGGCGCTCGACGTGATGCGCCTTGATCGCCGCGATCCTGCCGGCCAGATCGCCGAAGGGATGGCCGTGGGCCGGGAGGACATCAGTGACCTCACCCAGGGCCGCGACCTTGTCGAGGGAGGCGACGAAATCGGCCAGCGGGTCACGGCCGGACCCGATGCCGGCCACGTGCGGCGTGATGGTGGGCAGCACGTGGTCACCGGACAGCAGGACACCTCGCTCGGGGTCGAACAGGCAGATGTGGTCGAGGGTGTGACCGGGGGAGTGCACGGCGACCCACTCCCGGCCGGCGAGCCGCAGGACGTCACCGTCGCGGACGCGCCGGGTGGGTCGGGGCGCCACGAAGCCGGGGACGAGGCGGGTGCTCATGATCCGGAAGGCCAGGCGCTGTCGCCACGGGGGCTTGAACTTCTTGCCCCCCCAAGGCACGGGCTCGCCCCAGGGGTTCGGGCCGGAGTCGTCCGAGGTCTGCTCATTGCCGTCCGTGTCCGTCTCGTCGCGATGGACTCCGGGGCCGTCGTCGGTGCACGGCTCCGACTCGGATCTCGTCGACCAGGTGCGGAAGCTGGCGTGCGACACCAGCTCGGCCCCCGCCTCCTGGGCCAGACGCCCCGCCCCCCCGAAGTGATCCGGATGGGAGTGGGTGACGATCACGGTGTGCACGTCGCTGATCCGAAGCTCGGCCGCCTGGAGTCGGCGCTGGAGCGCCCGCCAGGACGAGGGACCGGGGACACCCGGATCTATGACGGCCGCCCCCCGCTCGTCGACGAGCGCATAGCAGTTGACGTGGCCGAGCCCCGGCATGCTGATGGGAAGTTGCATGCGGAGCACGTTCGGCGCCACCTCGCTGACCGTCTCAGCGGCGGGCTCCTGCTCCTGCTTGCGGGCTCGCTCCATGACCTCACCCTAGTGGCTCCACGGCTGTCGCTTGACTGGCCGGTCAAGAGAGGCGTGCGTATCAGGTGGGGCGAAAAATGGCGGAGCGGTAGTACGCCAGCTCGGCCACGCTCTCCCTGATGTCTTCCAGCGCCCGGTGCCCCGAGGCCTTCTCCGGGGCAGCGGCGAAGGCTTCCGGGTACCAGCGCCGACACAGCTCCTTCACCGTGGACACGTCGATGGAGCGGTAGTGGAGGTGGTTGTCGATCGCCGGGAGGTAGGCGGCCAGGAACCTCCGGTCGGTGCCGATCGAGTTACCGCACAGGGGAGCTGTGCCGGGCTCGGGCACGTGGCGGCGGATGAAATCGAGCGTCCGGGCGCCGGCCTCCTCGAGGGTGACGGACGAGGCCTCGATCTCGGCCCGGAGGCCGCTGCGCTCGTGCATGCTCCGGACGGGCTCCACCATCGCCGCCAGGGCCTCTGGCGGCGCCGCCACGACCAGGTCAGGACCCTCCTCGACTATCGACAGCTGGTCGTCGGTGACTAGAGTGGCCACCTCGACTATCACGTGACGGGTGGGATCGAGACCCGTCATCTCCAGGTCCATCCAGACCAGCACGGCCGCATCGTAGGTCGAAGATCCAGACTCGTGGTTTGCTGGGGCGTGCTGCGGGTAGCGTGGTGCGACCGGGGGCCGATCGCGGGAGCCGGCGCGGGGCGCCGGCTCGAGAGCACAGGCTGACAGCGATTCGACAACATGAGAGGACGACCGAGAGCCGATGACCGAGCAAGCTGCCGAGCGACCCCGGTTCGCCATCGTGATGCGGGGCTACGACCGGGATCAGGTCGATGCGTACCTCGCCGAGTACGAGAGATGGGCTGGTGACGCCCAGTCGCACATAGAGGCGGGGGAAGCCCGGCTGGCTGCCGCGGCACGCCGTGTCCACAGCCTCGAGTCAAAGGTTGCCGACCTCGAGGAGCGCTCGGGGGACTCCCTGCCGCCCTCGGTCCGGTCGCTGGGTGAGCGGGCCGAGCAGATCCTGCGAGAGGCCTGGGACGCCGCTCAGGAGCTACGGAGCAACATCGTGTCCGAGGCCGAGGAGGAGCGAGAGAAGGCCCGCAATGCCTCTGACGAGCTGGTGGCTGCAGCTGAGGGGCAGGCAGCCGAGATCGCCGAGGACGCCCGCCATCAGCGCGATGAGGCCGGCCAAGAGGTCGAGCGGGCCCGCAAGCAGGTCGAGCAGTTCATCAAGGAGGCCGAGGAGGGAGCCGAGGAGCGGGCCCAGGCGGTTTGGGACGAAGCCCAGGTTCAGCTGTCGGAGGCCCGCAAGGAATTGGATCGCCTCGAGGAGCAGCGCCGCGCCACGCTCGGCGAGCTGGCTCGCCTGCGCGAGCTGCTCGAGGGTGTGATCGGCGGCGGCAACGGCCCGCGCGGCCCGGGTGCGGCGGTTCCGCCCAGCGGCGATGCCGATGGCCCAGCGGATGCGACAAGGGAGACGCCGCGCGTCGAGTCTGACGCCGCGACCGATGAGACCCGTGAGGTCGACTCGGGGGGCACGAAGAAGCGGATCCAGCAGGTGTCCGACGACACCGCCGAGCAGGCGCCGGCGCGTCAGCGCCGGCCAGACGGGAATCGCCGTCCAGCCACCAAGAGCGCCTGAGGCCGGCGCTCTGGGCCGGCCGCCGGCCGCCGGTGGTGGCCGAGGTGGGCGGCGGTAGGGTCGGAGCGTGATCGACGTGGCCGTCAGGCGGCTCGACCCTGAGCTACCCCTTCCGACCTACGCCCGGACCGGCGATGCCGGCGCCGATCTGGTGGCGCGCGAGGACGCCACGCTGGGCTCAGGCGGGGGTCGAGCCCTGGTGCCGACCGGCGTCGCGATGGCCATTCCCGAGGGATATGCCGGGTTCGTCCAGCCCCGCAGCGGGCTGGCCCTCACCCACGGGGTGACCTGCCTCAACACGCCGGGCCTGATCGACGCCGGCTACCGCGACGAGATCCGGGTCCTGCTCGTCAACACCGACCCCGGCACCGTCTACCGCGTGCGCCGTGGTGACCGCATCGCCCAACTGGTGATCCAGCGGGTCGAGGCGGCGGGGTTCCGGCCGGTCGAGGAGCTGCCGCAGACCGAGCGCGGCAGGGGCGGCTTCGGGCACACGGGCCGCTGAGGATCCGAGGAGCGGCGCCGTGCCCGAGCTCCCCGAAGTGGAGGCCCTCGTGCAGTTTCTGGACGACCGCCTCAGGGGCCAGACGATCGCCAGGGTGGAGCTGGGCGCCATCTCGGCGCTGAAGACCTTCGACCCGCCGCTCGACGCGCTGAACGGTAGGGACATCGCCGGGGTCGGTCGGCGTGGCAAGTACCTGCTCTTCGAGACCGCCTCCGCGGGCACCTCCGACTCGCTCTGGCTGGTGCTGCACCTGGCGCGGGGCGGATGGGTCCGATGGCGCGACAAACTGCCAACGTCCTTGGTCAAGCCCGGGAGGGGACCGCTGGCCCTGCGGACGCGCCTCGCCACGGGCGCCGGCTTCGAGGTGACCGAGGCGGGCACGGAGAAGCGGCTAGCGCTCTGGGTCGTGCGGTCGCCCAAGGAGGTCGAGCCATTGGCTCGGCTGGGCCCCGAAGCGCTCGACCCCGCCTTCGACGTGGGCGCCCTGGAGACGGCCCTGGCAAAGGGAACGACGCTCAAGGGCGCCCTCACGGACCAGGAGGCCATCGCCGGGATCGGCAACGCCTACTCGGACGAGGTGCTGCACGTAGCCAGGTTGTCGCCGTTCAAGCCCGCGGCCAAGCTCACCCGACCGGAGCTGGAGCGGCTGTTCGACGCATTGGTGCAGGTGCTGACGGAGGCGGTCGAGCGATCGTCGGGACTGCCCGCAGCGGGGCTCAAGGCCGAGAAGCGGGCCGGCATGCGCGTGCACGGCCGTACCGGCCAGCCCTGCCCGGTCTGCGGCGATCGCGTCCGGCAGGTGGCCTTCGCAACCAAGTCGCTGCAGTACTGCCCGACGTGCCAGACCGGCGGCCGACCCCTCGCCGATCGCCGGCTGTCCCGCCTACTCAAGTAAGATCCCGAAGCTGCGATCCAGTTTGGGGGAGGTTCACCGGTATGCAGCGCCTGAGCGGCCTCGATGCCACCTTCTTGTACATGGAGACGTCACACATGCATATGCATGTGGCGTCGACATGCGTCTTCGATCCGACCGACGTGCCCGGCGGGTACTCGTTCGACAGGGTCCGGGCCATGGTGGAGAACCGTCTCCCCCTGGTGCCGCCCTTCCGGCGCCGACTGGTGCAGGTGCCGTTCGCCCTCCACCATCCGCTCTGGATCGAGGACCCTGACTTCGATCTCGACTACCACCTGCGTCGGGCGTGCTTGCCGTCTCCGGGTGGCCATCGGGAGCTCGCCGACTTCGCCGCCGATTTCATCGGCCGACCACTCGACCGCAGCAGGCCGCTGTGGGAGATGTACGTCGTCGAGGGCCTCGAGGGCGGCCTGGTCTCGGTCGTGACGAAGACCCACCACGCCGCCATCGACGGCGTGTCGGGCGAGGAGCTGACCGTCAACCTGCTCGACCTGCAGCCCGAGCCCGTCGTCGTGCCGTCTCCCGACCCTCCGTGGCGCCCGGACAGGATCCCCACTGACTTCGAGCTGGTTGGCTGGGCACTGTACTCACTGTCCCGTCAGCCTCTCGCCGCTGCGAAGGCGCTGCGCCGCACGATGACCACCGCCCTCAACTTGCGCCGGCGGAACCGTCTGCCTGGCGCCGCGCCTCCGCCCGCGCCCTTCAGTGCTCCCCGGACCTCCTTGAACACCGCCATCACTCCCCATCGCCGGTTCGCGTTTGCCGAGGTGTCACTCGACGACGTGAAGATGGTGAAGAATGCCCTCGGGGGGACCGTGAACGACGTGGTGCTGGCGGTCTGCTCCGGCGCTCTGCGACGCTACCTTTCCGAGCGGGGAGAGGAGCCGGAGTCGTCGCTCGTGGCCATGGTGCCGATATCGGTGCGGGCCAAGGGCGAGCAGGGCCCGATGGGGAACCAGGTGACGGCCATGCTCGTCTCATTGGCCAGCACCATCGACGACCCCGTGGAGCGCCTCCGCGCCATCAGCAGCGGCGTCACTCTGGCCAAGGACCAGGACAAGGCCATCGGCGCCGACACGCTCACCAACTGGGCCGAGTTCGCCGCTCCGGCGGTGGCAGCTCGAGCAGCGCGACTCGTCTCGAACATGCGGGTCTTCGATCGGCTCAGGCCGCTGTTCAACGTCGTGATCTCCAACGTGCCCGGTCCCAACGTGCCCCTGTACTCGGTGGGTGCCCGCATGGTGGCGATCTACCCGATGGGGCCGGTGGCCGAGGGGGTCGGGCTCAACATCACGGTGATGAGCTACATGGGCTCGATGTACTTCGGTCTCGTCGCCGGCAGGGAAGCCGTTCCCGCCGTCGACGCCATCTCCCGGTACATCGTGGACGCCCTGGAGGAGCTCAAGAAGCCCGCCGACCGCGCCATGGCCGCCGTCAACCGGCCAGTCCGTGCGCCCCGACGGCCGGCCAACCAGAGCGGCGCGAGAAGGAGATCAACAGGCCGGTCCTGATAGGATCGAACGCCACGCGGACGTGGCTCAGTTGGTAGAGCATCACCTTGCCAAGGTGAGGGTCGCGGGTTCGAGTCCCGTCGTCCGCTCCAAGGAGCCGAGGCACTGTATCAACCCGACGGTAGCTCTGGCCAGCTACAGAGCGGCTGGGAATGTATGCCTCGCCTCTGAAGCCGCAAGCACCTTGGCAGTAGATCCTGTATCTCCTTGTCAGTAGATCGGTCTACCGACGCGGCTGC
>DATBBR010000130.1 GCA_036270875.1 Acidimicrobiales bacterium | reverse complement strand
GGAGCCGCACGATGACAAGGCGCGAGGTCGTGGCGCGCTCGATGAGCTCGGCGGGACCAGGTCGCGACCGGGGCTGTGCCAGCTGGTCTGCGGTCGACATGTTGCCTGGCAGGGACGGCCCGCTCATCCGCCCCCCGGCGCGACAGACCGGCGCACACTCCGCGGCATGGGCCCGTTAGTTCGGCCCGCCCAAGGCCGGATCCTGCCGTCATCCCAACAATTCCGACATTTGACGCCGCCTCCCCTCAGCCGGCGGCGGCGAGGGGACGACGCCTACTTGTCGGTGGCGGGATGTTCCACGACGCTGACCACGCGGGCCGACATGAAGCGGGCGGTGCGCACCGGCTGGCCGGACCGGGTGACCTCGGTCACCTCCATGAGGCCCCGACCGGAGGACACCTCGACTCGCCGGCCCGCCTTCGTGGCTCGCACATCGAACTGGCGCACGCCCCCGCCGATGTCCACGAGGACCTCGACCCGATCACCCTTCACGACCAAAGCGTAGGACCCGAGGTCAGAGAGGGCGTGGATAGCTCGAGCCGGGGCGGCTGGCTGGGCGGCGATCGGTCGCCACGCGTTGACGGTGGCGACTTGCCTGGCGAGACTCAGCGGTGAGTGGAGGAGGTCGTATGAGCTACGTGCTGCGGGGGGCGCTGGTGGTCGACGGGTCCGGGGGCCCGGCGTACCGGGCCGACGTGGTGGTCGAGGGCGGGCGGATCGCGTCGGTCGGCGACGGTCCCGACGTTGCATCGGACGCCGAGGAGGTGGACCTGTCGGGGCTCGTGCTGGCGCCGGGCTTCATCGACATACACACCCATTACGACGCCCAGGTCCTGTGGGACCCTGATCTGACCCCCTCCTGCTGGCATGGCGTGACGACGGTGGCCATGGGCAACTGCGGCTTCGGGATCGCCCCCACGCGGCCCGAGGACCGGTCGACGATCGCGCACACGCTCGAGAACGTGGAAGGCATGTCGGCCGAGGCGCTGGAGGCCGGCATCCCCTGGGGATTCGAGACGTTCCCTGAGTACCTCGACACGCTCGACCGCATCCCGAAGCGGATCAACGTCGGCGCGTTCATCGGCCATACGCCCCTTCGCCTCTACGTCATGGGCGACGAGGCCGTCGAGCGGTCTGCGACGGATGACGAGGTCGAGGCCATGCGCCGGATCGTGCTCGAGGCGATGGCGGCCGGCGCCCTCGGGTTCGCCACCTCGCGGTCGCCGACGCACGCGGGGGCCGGGGGGCGACCCGTGCCGAGCCGTCTCGCTGAGGTCGACGAGGTGTTCCGTATCGCCGACGCGCTCCGGGAGGCGGCAAAAGGCCTCGTCCAGATCACGCCCGGGCCCGGACTGTTCCTCGACGAGTTCGCCACCCTCTCCACGCAGCTGGGGCTGCCGGTGACGTGGACGGCGCTGCTCACCGGCTTTGGTGAGCGGGGAACGGCCACGGCCCTGGCCGAGCGCACCGCCTCGTTGGGGGGCGAGGTGTGGCCGCAGATCGCCTGCCGACCGCTGGTCATGCAGGTGGCGCTGGAAGATCCGTTTCCCATCGCCATGCTCCCGTCGGTGAAGGAGGTGCTGGCGGTGCCGCGCGCCGAGCGGGCGGCCGTCTACGCCGACCCTGGGTGGCGAGAGCGAGCCCGTCCCGAGGTGAGCAAGGCCTGGGCGGAACGGTGGGCCAAGATGTCGATCGAAGAGACCGAGCGCCATCAGGATCTGCGAGGTCGCACCGTGGCGGAGGTCGCCGCGGAGCGGGGTCTCGAGCCCTTCGACGTGCTCATCGATCTGTCGCTGGAGGACGGCCTCCGAACGCGGTTCCAGGTGGTGCTGCTGAACGACGACGAGGTCGAGGTGGCCGACCTGTTGCGGGACAGGCGAACCGTGCTGGGCCTGTCCGACGCAGGGGCGCACGCGAGCCAGCTCTGTGACGCCTGCTTCTCGACCCACCTGCTGGGCTACTGGTCGCGCCAGCGCCAGACACTCTCGCTGGAAGAGGCCGTCTGGCGGCTCACCGGCCATCCCGCTGAGGTGTTCCGCCTCGGTGGGCGGGGCCTGGTTCGAGAGGGATACGTCGCCGACCTGGTGGCCTTCGACCCCGAGCGGGTGGGGACGACGGCGCCCGTTCGCACGTGGGACCTTCCGGCCGGTGCGGACCGGCTGATCGTCGACAGCGTGGGCATCGATCACGTCTGGGTCGATGGCACGCAAACCCGGGCATCCGGCGTCGACCTGGAGGACGCCCGGCCCGGCAAGCTGCTGCGACGGTGAGGCGGGGACCGGCGAACCCAAGACCGACCATGCAGGCCGGTTCGAGCGAATGGAGGCAAGTGTGCCCGTGACCATGATCTCGGCGGACTCGCATGTGACCGAGCCGCCCGACACGTACGGGCCGAGGATCGACGCCAGGTATCGAGCGGACGCTCCGCACCTGGCTCACGACGACAAGCTGGGCGACATCTTCGTGATCCCGGGCATGAAGGTGCCGGTGCCGATGGGCCTCGTGGCCGCGGCCGGCAAGCCGGCCGAGGAGATCAGCACCTTCGGCGTGCGCTTCGACGAGCTCCACAGGGGGGGATGGGACCCCGAGGCCCGCCTGGCCGATCAGGATCGCGACGGGGTGGCCGGCGAGGTCGTCTATCCCACCGTCGGCATGGCTCTCTGCAACCACCGCGACCTGGACTACAAGAAGGCGTGCATGGACGCCTACAACCGCTGGATCGCCGAGTACTCCGGCGCCCATCCGGATCGGCTGTTCGGTGTCGGCCAGACGGCGATGCGCAGCCCGAACGAGGGGATAGAGGACCTGCGGGCCATCGCCGCGCTCGGGTTG
>DATBBR010000129.1 GCA_036270875.1 Acidimicrobiales bacterium | reverse complement strand
GGGATCACCTGCAACCGCAACCAGATCCCGGGCGACCCCCGCTCGCCCTTCGTCACCAGCGGCCTGCGCCTGGGCACTCCCGCCGTGACCACGGCCGGCATGGGTGAGCCCGAGATGGGCGAGGTGGCCGCCCTCGTAGGCCGGGCCCTGCGCGGGCGAGAGGACGAGTCGGCCCTCGCTGCGGTGGCCGACGAGGTGAGGGTCCTGTGCGCAAAGTACCCGCCCTACCCCTCCGCCGGGCGCTAGAGGATCAGGGGTGCTCGACTACGTCGCCGTCTTCGCTGTGGCCACGCTGGGGACCTATGGGCTGACGTTCGTCGTGCGACGGCTGGCCCCGCTGGTCGGCGCCGTGGTTCCGCCCGATCGTCGCCGGGTGCACGACCGCCCTACGCCGACTATCGGCGGTGCGGCCATGTTCCTGGCCTTCCTTGCCGCCATGGCGTTGGCCTCACAGCTACCGCGGTTCAAGCCCATCTTCCAGAACTCCTCCGAGCCGCTCGGCATCGTGCTCGGGGCGTCGATCATCTTCATGGTCGGCCTGATCGACGACCTGCGCGACGTGTCGGCGCCAGCCAAGGTGGCGGGTCAGGTGCTGGCGGCCAGCGTCCTGTACTTCCTCGGCGTCACCATGTTCAACTTCAAGGTTCCCTTCGCCGGCTTTATCGTGCTCTCACCCGACATCACCCCCCTCTTGACAGTGCTGTGGGTCGTCGGGATCGCCAACGCCGTCAACCTGATCGACGGGCTCGACGGCCTGGCTGCGGGTATCGTCGCCATCGCCGCCGGTGCCTTCTTTGTCTACGGCCAACGCCTGGTGGACCTCGGCGTGCTCTCGACCAACAACATGGGCCCGCTGATCGCCATCCTGGCCTGTGGGGTGTGCGTGGGCTTCTTACCCCACAACTTCCACCGGGCCCGGGTATTCATGGGCGATGCCGGCGCGATGTTCCTGGGGCTGCTCATGGCGGGCTCGACCATGGTGGTCGGGGGCCGTACGCCTGACGTCAGCGGCGAGACCTACTTCTTCTTCGCTCCCCTGTTCATCCCGTTCTTCATCCTCGGCGTACCCATCCTCGACACCGCCTTCGCCATCGTGCGGCGCATGGCTCGGGGCTCGCGGCTGTCGACGCCCGACAAGGACCACCTCCATCACCGTCTCATCCGCCTCGGCCACGGACACCGGCGATCGGTCCTCATCCTGTGGGCGTGGACGGCCATCCTCTCCGGGTTCGTGCTCTATCCGCTGTTCACCCGGCACGGTAACGCGGTCATCCCGTTTGCTGCCGCGGGGCTGGGCGTGGCGCTCTACACGCTGTTCCATCCCGGGGTGCGCCAGCGGGGGAGCCCCGCCGAGGGTGACGGGACGGTAGACGAGCGCGCGCCGGATATCGAGATCGCCGGCCGGGGGGCCGGCGACGGCGACGACGCCGACCAACTGGCGGAGGTGATCGCCATCGATGACGGCGATCGGCAGCGCGCCGCCCGGCCCGCGGCCGACCCCAAGCGGCGGCGAGGTTGACATCCTCCTGCCGGCTGGGCGTCCGAGCCAGGGCGCCGCACGGTACCCGACGGCGCGCCCTCTCGCGACAGCACGCTCGTTAGCATCGCCGGAATGAGCATCCCGGCCGGGGCGGCCCGCGTCCTTCGGTCGGCCGGTACCCGAGTCGCCAGCGTCGCTCGGGCCGTCATCGCCCGCGTGGCCCACGCGCTGCGGTCCCTGCGCCTCCCCCCGCTGCGATCTCCTGCTGGAGTGGCGGGAGCCGTGCTGGCCGTCGTGGTCGTGGCCGGCGCCGTGCTGGGGTCCCTCCACCTGGCGACGGGTGGTCAGGCCCAGCCCAAGCCCCGCCCGACCTCGCACCTGCTGGTCAACGACCACCAGGTCACCCCCAACGGGGTCACGGCGGGGTGGGTGAAGGCCGAGAACGCCAAGCCCGGAGATCGGGGCTGGAACCTGGAGAACACCTCGAACCAGGCTCCCGGCGCCATCGAGGGCTATGCAGATCGTGTGAGCGCGGTCAGTGGTGACACCGTGACGATGTTCGTCTCCACCGTGGCCCCCAGCTTCCACGTCGAGGCATACCGCATGGGGTGGTACGGCGGCGACGGCGGGCGCCTGATCTGGCGCTCGGCCGAGCTGACGGGGACCAAGCAGGCTGCTCCCACCCTCAGCCCGGGCGTCAACATGATCGAGGCCCACTGGACGCCCTCGCTCACGGTCACCCTGACGCCCGGCTGGCCGCCCGGTGACTACCTGTTCAAGTTGGTGGGCAGCGGGAACCAGCAGTCCCGTGTGCCGCTCACGCTACGCGATGACTCGAGCACCGCCGCCTACGTCATCCAGAACAGCGTGACCACGTGGCAGGCCTACAACCTGTGGGGCGGCTACGACCTCTATCAGGGCCGGAGTCCCCAGGGAGGGATGGCGTTCGCCGACCGGTCGAGGGTGGTCTCGTTCGACCGCCCCTACGAGTTCGGCTTCGGAGGAGGCGCCGCCGACTTCATCGGCAACGAGCAGCCTCTCGTGTCGATGGCGGAACGGCTCGGCCTCGACGTCACATATTCGACCGATGTCGACCTGCACGCCGCTCCAGAGCGGCTGCTCCAGCACCGCGCCCTGATCTCCCTCGGACACGACGAGTACTGGTCTTCGGTCATGCGTCAGGGAGTCGCGACAGCCAGGGACCATGGCGTCAACCTCCTCTTTCTCGGGGCCAATGCCATCTATCGCCACATCCGGTTCGAGTCCTCGCCGCTCGGTCCCAACCGGCACGAGATCGACTACAAGTCCGCCAGCGAGGACCCGATCACCGCGGTCGACCCAACGGAGGCGACCTCGGACTGGCCCTCGCCACCGGTTCCCCGCCCCGAGAGCACGATCATCGGGGACATGTACATCTGCAACCCGGTCAAGGCCGACATGGTGATCGTCGACCCGTCAGCGTGGGTCTTCGTCGGGACAGGGCTCGCGTCCGGAGCCAAGCTGCCCGACCTGGTCGGCAGTGAGTACGACCGCTACAACCCCAACCTGCCGGGCCCCACGAACATCCAGATCCTGGCCCACTCCCCGCTGACGTGCAGTCACCAGCAGGATCACTCCGACATGACCTATTACACGGCGCCGAGCGGCGGTGGGGTCTTCGCCACGGGCACCAATGTCTGGGTGGCCTCTCTCGGGGCGCCCTGCCCGGCGGGCCCGTCCCCGTGCCCGTCCGACGTCACCCAGCGGGTGACCGAGAACGTGCTGGCCGCCACCGGGGTGGGTCCGGCCGGGGCGGCTCATCCGTCGCGAGCGAACTGGACGGCCTTCTACCCCGCCGGTGCCGCCACTCGCACGCCCGGCCCCGGCGAGTAGCGAGGGGCGGTGCCGCCGGCAACTCTGGGAACGGACCTCAGGCTTGCTCGGCCAGCTCGAGGCGGGCGCTCGCCCGCTGCGCGGCCGCCTCGGCCTCGGCGTCGTCGCCGGCGCTCGCCCGCTGCTCGGCCTGCTCCTTGGCCCGCTGCGCCCGGGCCACATCGATCTCGTCCGGTCGCTCGGCCACTCCCGACAGCACGGTCACGGTGCCCGCGTTGACCTCGACGAAGCCCCCGTGGGCCGCGAAGCGCTCGCGCTGTCCCTCCGCCACGTCGATGCGCACCACACCGATCTCGACCGTCGATACGTAGGGCTCGTGGCCGGCCAGGAAGGCGATGTCGCCGCCGCCCGAGCGCATCGTCACCATCTCGGCTTCGCCCTCGAACAGGATGCGCTCGGGGGTCACCAGCGAGACGGGAAACGAGGCCATCAGCCTTCCCTCAGGGTCTTGGCCTTCTCGCGCACGCCCTCGACCCCGCCGACATTGAGGAAGGCCTGCTCGGGCACGTCGTCCAGCTCGCCGTTGACGAGCGACTCGAACGACTCGATCGTCTCGCTGACGGGAACGTAGACGCCCTTCAGGCCGGTGAAGGTCTCTGCGGTGAAGAACGGCTGGGAGAAAAAGCGCTGGATCTTGCGGGCCCGGGTCACCGCCACCCGGTCTTCCTCCGAGAGCTCGTCGATGCCGAGGATGGCGATGATGTCCTGGAGGTCGCGGTAGCGCTGGAGGATCTCCTGGACCCGACGGGCGACGGCATAGTGGCGCTCGCCGACGATCTCGGGCGCCAAGATGTTGCTGGTCGATGCGAGCGGGTCGACCGCCGGGTAGATGCCGAGCGACACGATCTGGCGCGACAGCTCGGTGGTCGCGTCGAGGTGGGTGAAGGTCGTGAAGGGCGCGGGGTCGGTGTAGTCGTCG
>DATBBR010000128.1 GCA_036270875.1 Acidimicrobiales bacterium | reverse complement strand
GATCAGGCGACGGCTGTACGACTGGTCGAGTTGCTGGGCGACGGACTGGCCCTCGTCGACACGGGGTCGACCATCGAGCAGGTGAGCGTCGCGCTCGTCGACGCCACTGTCGGTGACCGTCTCCTCGTGCACGCCAAGGAGGCGATCGCCGTGATGGAGGACGGATGAGTCGCGAGGGGGATGTGGCCTCCGGGGGTGTCGAGTCCCTGTACCCCTTCCTCTACGAGGCCGGCACCAGCGTGAGCTCCGTGCTGGAAGAGGTCGCCCGTTCGACCGCAGAGAAGGCCGCCGAGATCGTGGCCCTTCGTGCGACCGTCGCTGAGCGGTACGGAAGCCTGCTCGGCGAATGCGCTGGCCGACTGTCGAGGTCGTTCGCAGGAGGCGGCAGGCTGCTGGCTTTTGGCAATGGCGGGAGCAGCACCGATGCCCAAGACGTGACCCAGACGTTCCTGAGCCCGCCCTCTGGGACAGCGCTCCCCGCCCTTTGCCTGAGCAACGACGTCGCGGTCCTCACCGCTCTTGCCAACGACATCGGCTTCGACGTGGTCTTCGCCCGCCAGATTGCCGCCTTGGGTCGCCCCGGGGACATCGCCCTGGGCATCTCCACCAGCGGCGGCTCCGAGAACGTGCTCGCCGGCTTCGCCGAGGCCCGCCGTCGCGGTCTCGTGACCGTCGGCCTCGCCGGTTACGACGGGGGCAGAATGAGGGATGCCGGCACTGTCGACTACCTGTTCGTGATCCCGTCGTCATCGGTGCACCGCATCCAGGAGGCGCAGACGACCACCTATCACGTGCTGTGGACGCTGACCCAGCAGGCTCTCGGGGAAGGTGGTGTCCACTGATCATGGTGGAGGCGGGCGGTCCTGGAGGCCGCCGGGTACGGTCGCGAATCCTTGTCGATGGGATCGTGCAGGGAGTGGGGTTCCGCCCCTTCGTGCATGCACTGGCGAACGACCTGCAGCTGGCGGGGATGGTCGGCAACGACACCACGGGCGTCTTCGTCGAGGTCGAGGGGAGTCCGGCGGACGTGGCCCGGTTCACCGAGTCGTTGCAGACCCGGGCGCCCCCGCTGGCGCTGGTCGAGCGGGTGAGCGCCGAGCGCGTGGAGCCGACGGGGCAGGTCGGGTTCGCGATCGTGGAGAGTGCGGGCCGCGGTGAGCGGCAGACCCTCATCGCCCCCGACACCGCCACCTGTGAGGACTGCCTGGGCGAGTTGCTCGACCCGGCTGATCGCAGGCATGGCTACGCCTTCATCAACTGCACGAACTGCGGACCACGGTTCACGATCGTGACGGACGTGCCCTACGACCGGCCGTCCACCACCATGGCGGGCTTCGCCATGTGTGCCGAATGCGCCCGTGAGTACGACGATCCTGCGAACCGGCGCTTCCACGCCCAGCCGCTCTGCTGCCCGGTATGCGGACCGACCCTGCGGCTGATCGACCGAGACGGGCGCTCGGTCGACGGCGACCCCTTGGAGGCTGCCGTGGCCCTCCTGCGCCGTGGAACGGTCATTGCCATCAAGGGACTGGGCGGCTACCACCTTGCCGCCGCAGCCGACGACGACGATGCCGTGGCAACCCTGCGCGCTCGCAAGCAGCGGGAGGACAAGCCGTTCGCGGTGATGGTTGCCGACATCGAGCAAGCCCGCGGGCTCTGTCACGTCTGGCCGGCCGAGGAGGCTCTCCTGGCCAGCTCGAGGCGGCCGATCGTGCTGGTCAGCCGCCGGAGCGATGCCGCGATCGCCGCCTCGGTCGCTCCGGGCAACCGGTTCGTGGGCGTGATGCTTCCGTACACCCCCCTGCACCACCTGCTCGCTCGCCAGTTGGGGCGTCCCTTCGTGCTCACCAGCGGCAACGTCTCCGACGAGCCCATCGCCTACACCGACGCTGACGCACTCGAGCGACTGGCGCCGATCGCGGATCACTTCCTGGTCCACGACCGGCCGATCCACACGCGCACCGACGACTCGGTGACGCGGTCCTTTGGTGGCCGCCAGCTGCTGTTGCGTCGCTCTCGGGGCCATGTGCCCCAGCCGCTCACGCTCCCGTGGTCGTTCCCCCGCCCGGTGCTCGCGTGCGGGGCCGAGCTCAAGAACACCTTCTGCGTCGGCAAGGACCGCCGGGCGTTCGTCTCCCATCACATCGGCGACCTCGAGAACTTCGAGACCCTCCGCTCGTTCACCGATGGCATCGATCATTTCTGCCGTCTCTTCGATGTCCGTCCTGATCTCGTGGCCCACGACCTTCACCCGGAGTACCTGTCCACAAAGCACGCCCTGGACCTGGACGGGGTCGAGCTCGAGGGCGTTCAGCACCACCACGCCCACGTGGCCTCCTGCCTGGCTGACAACGGCCAGCGTGGACCTGCCATCGGTGTCGCCTTCGACGGTCTCGGCTATGGGACCGACGGCACCATCTGGGGAGGCGAGCTCCTCGTGGCCGACCTGGCCGGATTCGAACGGGTTGGCCACTTCGAGCCCGTGCCCATGCCAGGAGGCACGGCAGCCATCAGGGAGCCATGGCGCATGGCGGCAGCATCACTCGACCTCTGCGACGAGATCGGAATCCCCGACGATCTCGACGTGGTGCGGAGGAACCGCCGCCGCTGGGATGATGTCGTCCAGCTCGGCCGGGCGCGGGTCAACTCGCCGCTGACATCCAGCGCGGGCCGGCTCTTCGACGCCGTGTCCGCCATCCTGGGCGTGAGGGACACCGTCAACTACGAAGGCCAGGCGGCTGTCGAGCTGGAGCAGCTCGCCGACCCGAACGAGGCGGGCGTCTACCGGGCCGCCATCGGCGGAGACTGGCCCTTCCGTATTGCCGGAGTCGATCTGGTGCGTGCGGTCGTGGATGAACTACGCGCCGGTGAGGACCCCGGGATCATCGCGGCGCGCTTTCACAACGGCGTCGCCGCGACAATCGTCCACGCCTGCGAGGTCATCCGCGCCGAGACCGGGTTGCGGACGGTGGCACTCTCGGGCGGGGTGTTCCAGAACGTCCTGCTGCTCGAGAGGACGGTGGGCGGCCTGGAACGCACCGGGTTCGGTGTGCTCCTCCATTCCCGGGTCCCGCCGAACGACGCCGGCATCAGCCTGGGTCAGGCTGCCGTGGCCGGGGCGAGGGACGCCGACCGCCAGTCCGGTGGGTCAGCAGATGCGGGGAAGAGGGTCGCCCACCAGCACGTCGACGATCCGGGTCCCCCCGAAGGTCGTCTTCAGCAGGACGAGACCGGGCGGATCGTCCTTCACCCGGCCGATGACCGCAGCGCCCGCGCCGAGCGGGTGGGACCGTAGGGCCTCCAGGGCCTGGTCGGCGGCGGCACCGTCCACCACGGCGACCAGCCGCCCCTCGCAGGCGACATAGAGAGGGTCGATGCCAAGGATCTCGCAGGCCCCGGTCACCTCCGGTCGCACCGGTACCGCTTCCTCGTCGAGAACAACGGCGGTGTTCGAGGCCTTCGCGACCTCGTTCAGGATGGTGGCCACTCCGCCCCGGGTGGCGTCGCGCAGGGCGTGCACCTCTGTCGTCGCATCCAGCAGGCGCTCGACCAGGTCGTGCATCGGGGCCGTGTCGGAGCTGACGTCGGCCTCGATCTCCAGCTCACCGCGAGCCAGCATGATGGTGACTCCGTGGTCACCGATGGGGCCGGAGACGATCACCGCGTCACCCGGGCGAGCGCGGGACGCGCCGAGCTGGAGGTCGTGGCGGATCACGCCGATCCCGGCGGTGTTGATGTAGCAACCGTCGGCCTTGCCCCTCTCGACCACCTTGGTGTCGCCGGTCACCACCGCGACGCCGGCCGAGGACGCGGCCTCGCTCATCGATCCGACGATCCGTTCCAGGTCGACAAGCGGGAAGCCTTCCTCCAGGATGAACCCGGCCGACAGGTGGAGGGGCTGCGCCCCCGACATGGCGAGGTCGTTCACCGTCCCGTTCACGGCCAGGTCGCCGATGTCGCCACCGGGAAAGACCAGCGGCGATACGACGAAGGAGTCCGTGGTGAACGCCAGGCGCACGCCGTCGACGACGGGGGTGGCCTGGTCCTCCAGGCCTTCGAGGAGGGGGTTGCGGAAGGCCTCGAGAAACACGGCTTCGATCAGCGTGTGGGTGGCCTTTCCCCCTGAGCCATGGGCAAGCGTGATGCGCTCGTCCTTGACCTTGGCCTTGCGATGTCGGGCCTTGTCGATGCGCTCGAGGACCTGCTGCTCGCGGCTCAGGTGCGCTGCGCCGGCGCGGTGCTCAGCGGGTGCTCCGGGCTCTGTATGAGCGTGCGTTTCCCCGGCGGGCCCATCCTCCGGCCGCTCCTCGGTGGGCGCGTCGGTCCGCTCGGGGCTCACGTCCTGATCGCCTCCTTCACGCGGTCGCGGGAGAATCTCCCGAAGTTGTAGTACGCGGCACAGGCTCCCTCGGAGGACACCATGCAGGTGCCGATCGGTGTCTCTGGTGTGCAGGCGGTCCCGAACACCTTGCACTCCCACGGCTTGATGACGCCCTTCAGCACCTCTCCGCACTGACAGGCCTTGGGGTCGGTCACCCGCACCCCTGGGACCTCGAAGATCCGCTCGGCGTCAAAGGCGGCGTAGCTGTCCCGAACCTTGAGGGCCGAGTGGGAGATGAAACCCAGCCCCCGCCACTCGAAGTAGGGGCGAAGCTCCATCACCTCGCTGATGACGGCGAGCGCCTTGGGGTTCCCCTCCCAGGGCACGACGCGGGAGTACTGGTTCTCCACCTCGGCCCGGCCGCCCGCGAGCTGCTGCATGATCATGTAGACGGACTGCAGGATGTCGAGCGGCTCGAAGCCGGCGCAGACCAGGGGCTTGGCGTGCAGGCGGGCAATGAAGTCGTAGGGCCTGCACCCGATGACGGTGGACACGTGACCGGGCCCGATGAACCCGTCGAGTCGCAGGTCGGGAGAGTCCAGGATGGCCTTGATGGCGGGGATGATGGTGACGTGGTTGCAGAAGATCGAGAAGTTCTCGATTCCCTCCGATGCTGCCCGCAGGACCGTCATCGCTGTTGACGGGGCCGTCGTCTCGAAGCCGATGGCCATGAACACGACCCGCTTGTCGGGATTGTGCCGGGCCACCTTCAGGGCATCCAGCGGCGAGTAGACCATGCGGATGTCGGCGCCCTTCGCCTTCGAGTCGAAGAACGAGCCCCGACCGCCGGGCACCCGCATCATGTCTCCGAAGGTGGTCAGGATGACGTCGGGCTGCTCGGCGATGGCGATGGCATCGTCGACCCTGCCCATTGGGATCACGCAGACCGGGCAACCGGGGCCGTGGACGAGCGTGATGCTCTCGGGCAGGTAGTCGTCGATGCCGTGCTTGTAGATCGTGTGGGTGTGGCCGCCGCAGACCTCCATCAGCTTGTAGTGGCGAGCCGGCTCGCACAGGGCGGTGATCTGGGCGGCCAGCGCCTGTGCCTTCTCGGCGTCTCGGAACTCATCGACGAAGCGCACGGGTTGTCACCTCCTTGTCGGGTTGATCACGACGGGATGCGGGCGCCGAAGCCAGTGGCGAGCGGTCATGGTCCGTCGATCCCGGACTCCTGGAGGGCCCGCAACTCGTCGTCGTAGGCCTGGCCGATCCCCTCAAGGAACTCGAGTGCGGCCCTCGCTTCATCCTCGTCGATCTTGGACATGGCAAAGCCGACGTGGATGAGCACCCAGTCGCCGGGCGACACCACCTCGTTCTCCAGGAGGCCCACGTTGATGGAGCGTCGCACCCCGCTCACGTCGACGGTGGCCAGGTCGGGCTGGTCGGGAAGGAGCTCTACCACCTCACCGGGTATGCCCAGGCACATCGGCACTCCTTTCCACCCGCAGTGGTGCATCGACCTCTATCGACTCGAGGATCAGCTCGTCGCCGCCGCTGAGCTCGAGATCTGTCGCCCCGCAGCCCGCGCAGGCCACGGGCGGCTCGGCCGACTCGGTCGTCAGCCCGCACGACGCGCACGTGCCGCGCACCGGGAGCACGACCAGGTGGAGCTCCGCCCCCTCGGCGAGGGTGCCCTCGGAGGCCAGGGCGAACGCCTGGTCCATTGCCGGCTCGACCACACGGTGCAGCGTGCCGACGCGGACCGTGAAGGCCGACACCCGTCGTCCGGCGGCCCGACGTTCGACCGTATCGAGAATTGCCTCGCACATCCCGAGCTCGTGCATGATCAGCTCACCCCTCTGCCTCGGCGACCACGTGGACCCGGACCGTCACATCCGGATGAACCTTGAGCATGAGGAACTTGGGCGGCTCGATATCGAAGTCCCGGACGTCGAAAGTCTGCTCTCCGTCGATCACCAGTGTCCTGCCGTCGTTGACCTCCACCGTGACCTCCCCGTGCTCGCGCTGGGTGACGCCGTGGAACTTGAGCTCGCCGGCCACGTGATAGCGGTCCGAGGAGTCCAGCTCCCGCATCTCCTTGACCTCTCCGACGATGGTGGGAAACCGGCGTGCGGAGATGCGGCGCAACATCTCCCCGTCGTACAGGGCGTTCCCTGACTTGAGCCGCTCCACGTCCAGCTCGAGGCGGATGCGCGGAGGGACCGACAGGTCGAGTCGTCCGTCCAGCAGCTGGACGTCCATCTCGCCGTGCAGGCCGTCCGCCTCTCCGTGGATCGGGTGCACGCTCGAGCGGGACTCGGTCCAGACGTGGGACCGGCCCGGGTCGATGCGGAACCGTGTCATACCACCCACCGCTTCGCTCCAGCATCCCGCGCTACATGTTCCTGATCCTCAGGTACCTCGCCAGGTCGGGGAGGCTCTGCACCACCACCACAGCCGCCCCGATCAGCAGCGAGGCCGTGAACAAGCGACGTAGCATGTTCAACTCTCCCTTCTCGCTCTGGCACCACCAGACGATCCTGATGCCGACGCGACCGGGTCCGCGCTCGCCCGCTCGTCTTCGAGCAGCGCCAGCACCACCCGGACAGCCTCGCCGACCGCCCCGCGGACAGGCGGGCTGAGCCCGATTCCCTCATCGACGTCAGCGGGCTCACATCCAACGACGAGCACCCGGGTAGCCACCCCGAGCGCCCCGACCATCTCGAGGACCGAGCCGGGCTCCATGGCGTGCGCGTCAGCCAGCGCGCTTGCGATCGCGGCCGGCTGATCCGTCGGGCCGTCTCGGGTCTCGTCCCGATCGGCCTCCATGACAAAGACCGTCCCCGGCTCCTCGCCGCGGGGGCAGGCGTCCACGAGGATGGCGGTCTTGTATCCCTCCAGGAGCTCGTAGGCGAGGTGTATGCCGCCGATACCGAAGTCGGTGAGCGTGACCTCGTCAGGGAGAGCCTCGCTTGCCAGGCGCCTGGCCACCTCCGAGCCGAAGCCGTCGTCGCCGAGGAAGATGTTGCCCACCCCGGCCACCAGCACCCGGTCGTTCACGAGTCCCCCCCGACCGGCTCGACCTCATCCGGTCGGAAGTAGAGGAACCGGCCGTGAGCCTGTTGGAGGTCGGCACCGGGGTCGTCCTCGAGGGTCACGGCGAGATAGGTCTCGTCCTCGACGTCGGAGAAGACAGCCTCGACCTTGGCCAGTCGGCCTTCCAGAAAGAGATCTTGGGCATCAGCCCGTCGTGCCCCCGGGCGGAGCCGTACGCGGCTGCCGCCACACACGGCGGCACCGCTGATCCACACCATGTCGGACTCGGGCGAGACCGATTCGTCCCTGCCGGGATCCCACCAGGGCACACCGGTCGACGCCTCCGTCCCGGCGGAAGGACTCGATGCCTCGGTCCCTCCGCTCGTCCCCCGTAGGTAGCGAATGGCGCCGTGCAGGCGGTCCATCATCTCCGGAGGCATGGCGTCGACCCGGTCGATCAGCTGCGCCGCCCGGGCATCGGTCGCTCGGGCCTCCCGCTTCTCCTCCTCGGTGAGAGCCATCGTCCGAAGGCTCAGGATCTCGTCGATCTCGGTGCCGTCGAAGAGCTCTCCGGGACTCTCAGGTGCGATCTGGGGGTAGTCGTACAGGATGATCGGCGACGACAGCATCACGTCCTTCGCACCCTCGTCGCCGACGAGCACCGGCCAGGTATGAAGGTTGGCGCAGGACTCGACATCGCCTCGAGCCCACTCGGGAGGCTCGAGACACGAGATGAACGACGCGTCCTCGAGGGACAGCAGGCTGTGAACGGCCGCCAGAGAGCGCAAGAGAGCCTCGTCCCGGGTGGCCGCCGGATCATGCCACTCGGTCACGTTCTCGACCCGCAGGCGGACCTTGAGCGCGCCGAACGGGCCTCCGGCGGGCTGAGCGCTCAGGCGCAGCCGCCCCGAGAGCGGCTGGCGGCGCCGCACGATACGTCCCACTTGCCGGCCTCCGGCGCTGACGGGCTCGGCATCGACACCGCTCGGAACCTCGAAGGGCACCACCACTTCGTCGACGAGGGCATCGAGGATCGACGCCGAGGCGCGGACCTCGTGCTCGACCCCCTCGTCCCAGCTCACCAGGACGGAGCCGTCGACCTCCAACGACTCGACGGGCCGGAACGCGCCGGCCCCGACCTCCTCCTCGACGGTCCGGGCCTGCACCTGGATGAACCGCAGGTCGACCTGGAGCACCGGATCGTCACCCGGCTCGAGGAGGCATTCCGTCTGGTTGGCCCACGGCTCGGAACAGCTCTCCTCGCCGTGGGGCCGCGGGACGAGCACACCGAACTGCCACCGGAGCCGGTTCTTCTGTGCCGACGCCCGGTACGGATAGAGCACGTAGCCCTCGTAGAGGACCGCGTCGGCAACCCTGCGGGCCATGTCGAGGCTCATGGTCGGCCCTCGTCGGCCTGCTTGAGCAGCATCTCCAGGGCGTCGTCCCAGGTGGGCAGGGCCATCCTCGACTTGAACCCCTGCAGGGAGTCGAGGGTCTCCCGCCTCATCCGGATCCAGGCGCTGTTTGGGAAGTAGAGGTCCATCACCTCGCGCCACACCCGCACGGGCAGGCGGTAGGAGGTCTCCTTCTCCCACGGCACCGGCTCGACCGAGAAGCCGCTCGGGGCCCTGAGGAAGACCGTGCCACTGAAGAGCAGCAGGAGCGGTACCTCGCCATGGTCCAGGGCGTGGAAGTACTTGCTGGCCGCCACGTCGAAGTCGTAGGTGCACGGCACCGGCATCTCGACATTCGTGGTTCCCTGGAACTCCGGGACCATGAGGGAGACGTTGGTGAACTGCAGTGGCTTCAGCGTGTCGCCCCACCGCGGTCGCTCCCCGAAGAGGTCGGACAGGCGCTCGGCCTCCGTGTCGCTGTACTCGCGGCGCTGGGGCTGGATGCGGATCTGGCACCGGAGCACGACGGCGTGGACACGCTCTCCCGTCGTCTCCGCCACGCGGAGCTTGAACTGGATCGTGGGCGCCGCCGCGAAGCGCTCTGGCCGGGCGTCGATGCACTCGAAGACGAGGTCACTCATCTCCGTCTGCCCCTACGGTGCGGCTTCGCTCCCGCAGGGTGGAGAAGAAGCTGTCGATCTCTTCCCAGACCTCCGAACCCCCGTCGAAGCCCTTCCAGCGGATCCGCACCCGGCCGACGAGCTCGTAGGAGGCGTCGATAGGGGCGAGGTAGCACTCGACGCGATCGCCTGTTCGGCGGAGCAGTAGCGCTTCCACATCGGGGGCTATGGAGCCAAAGGAGGGGTTGGCCTCCATCACCTGCTGCCACGTCTCCAGCGGCAGCAGGGACTCGGTCGCCCCGGCAGGGCTCGGATAGAAGGCGACGAACCGTCCGAGAGAGGAGTTGAGGAAGAAGAACGCCATCCCGACCGGGATCTGGAGCTCGTCCCACTGCCGCTCGCTGAGCGCGAGCGATGCGTCGTAAAGATGGCGGTCGGGAACGGCCCTGTACTTGCCCCCGGCCGCGCCCTCGTGAGTGAACAACAAGTTGCAGGCCGTGCAGGTGCAGAGCAGATTTCTCGACTCGAGGTTGACGACGTGACGGTGGTCGCCGCCCAGCGCCTCGTCACACATCTCGCAGTGCTCGCCGGCACGTCTCGGGGGCGCGGCCTCGCGGAAGCGCCGCAGGTCCGGGGCAGACCTCATGGCCCCACCGCAGTCGGCCGCGTGCCGTCGCCTCCGCGATGCGCCGCCCCGTCTCGGGGCTTGGGCCGCAGCGATGCGGCCGGGATGAACACGGAGGGGGGCGGCTGCTGGGGTGGCCCCTCGACCTCGATCCCGCTCACTTCGGGAGCTGCCTCCTCGATGCCATGCTCGAGCGCCAGCCTGGCGGCGGCCGAGAGCGGGGAGCCGTCACAACCCGGCCCAAGGTGGAGGTGGGCGACCCCCGAGTCGTCGAGACCGGCCAGGTCGACACCTGCGCCCAAGCCGAGATCGGGGCCCAGACGGTCGAGGACGGCCTGCACCCGATCCTCGGTGGGCACCGGGTGCAGGCCGTGGAGGACGAGGAGGCTGGCGACGAGCTCGTCGGAGGCCAGTCGGTCGAGCAGGGCGCGTCCGGCTGCCCCGTCCCCGCCCACCATGTCGACGACCCGCTCCAAGGCGCCCCCGTACAGCTCCACCAGCAGGCGCACCACCTCCTCAGCGCGGTCCCGCACCGAGGCGTCGGCCGCCTTCAGGAGCTCCTGGAGCAGCTCCTCGATCCGTGCTCCCACCTCACGGAGGTCGGGCGGGTCGGACATCGGTCCTCGTCGAGCGGACACCCCGAGCCCGGACTACGGCGTGTTCATCATGGTGGGCGAATGGAGCTTCTTCAACACCTTGCCCTTGCCGAGGAACATGTGGACCCCACACGGCAGGCAGGGGTCGAAGCTCCGAACGGCGCGCATGATGTCGATTCCCTTGAAGTTCTCCGGCTTGTTCTCCTCGAAGATCGGGGTGTTCTGGACGGCATCCTCGTATGGCCCGGGTGTCCCGTAGACGTCGCGAACGCTCCCGTTCCACGGCGTCGGGGGGTACGGGTGATAGTTGGCGATCTTGCCGCCCCGGATCACCATGTGGTGGGACAGGACGCCGCGCACGGCTTCGGTGAAGCCGCAGCTGATGGCCTCCTCCGGTACCTTGAACGGCTCCCAGGTCTTGGTGTTGCCAGCGCGCACCTCGCCCAGCGCCTTCTCCACGAAGTGAAGGGCACAGGCGGCGGCGTAGGCCTGGAAATAGGTGCGGGCCCGGTCTCGCTCGATGGCGTTGCTCCACTGGGGGATCTTCCACTCGAACCTGGCCTCGGGCTTGGTCATCGTCTTGGGCAGGTTGATGACCACGCTGTTGCCGGTCGCCTTCACGTAACCGATGTCGACCAGCCCGGAGAGGGCCGTCGACCACAGGCGGGCGATCGGACCGCCACCGGTGTCGAGGGCGAGATGGTCCTTGCCGTCGAACCAACGAGGTGACATCACCCAGCTGTACTTGTCGTCGAAGTCCCGCTTCTGGGGCTTGGGGATCGTGTGCTGGTTCCAGGGGTGACGACGGTCTACGGGGTTGCCCAGCGGGTCGCGGTTGACGAACATCTCCTGGTCCCCCCAATCCTCGTAGTACGAGCTGCCGAGGAGGATCCGGATGCCGAGGTTGATGTCGACGAGGTCGTTGGTCACCAGCTTGCCGTCCACGACCACGCCGGGGGTCACGAACATCCGCCGTCCCCAATCGGTCATGTCGCGGTACTGGAAGTTGCAGTACTCGGGATCGTTGAGGCTGCCCCAGCAGCCGAGGAGCACACGCCGCTGGCCGACCTTCTCGTACCCGGGGAGGGCCTCGTAGAAGAAGTCGAAGAGATCGTCGTGCATCGGCACCGCACGCTTCATGAACTCGACGTACCGCATCAACCGGGTCAGGTAGTCGGTGAACAGCTGGACGGTGGCGACCGTTCCCACGCCGCCGGGGTACAGCGTCGACGGGTGGACGTGCCTGCCCTCCATCAGACAGAACATCTCCCGTGTCTCGCGGCTCACCTGCAGCGCTTCGCGGTAGAACTCGCCCGCGAGGGGGTTGAGCGACCGCATGATGTCTCCGATGGTGCGGTAGCCGTGGTCGCCCGCGTGGGGTGACGCGGTGCGGTTGGCCATGTCCAGGACGCCCGGATTCGTCTCCTTGACCATCCGCTCACAGAAGTCGACCCCCACCAGGTTCTCCTGGAAGATGTTGTGGTCGAACATGTACTCGGCGGACTCACCGAGGTTGACGATCCACTCTCCGAGATGCGGTGGGCGTACGCCGTAGGCCATGTTCTGGTTGTAGCAGGAGCAGGTGGCGTGGTTGTCGCCGCAGATGCCGCAGATCCGGCTGGTGATGAAGTGGGCGTCTCTCGGGTCCTTGTCCTTCATGAAGATGCTGTAGCCGCGGAAGATCGACGACGTGCTGTAGCACTCGGCGACCTCCTTCTTGCTGAAGTCGATCTTCGTATAGATGCCGAGGCTGCCGACGATCCTCGTGATCGGATCCCATGACATCTCCACGAGCCCGGTGCGAGCCTCGTCGGTCTTCTCTCCCCGCAGCTTCGTGGCCATCTTCCTCATGCCTCCCTTGGGCGCCCTGTTGGCTGGGTTCGGTCGGTCCTGTCCGCGTTCCTCGGTTCTCCTCGTCGGCTCACCACGGCGGGCGGTAGCCGGTCGTCAGCTCGCGCCCTCGCTTGCGCCACTTGGGCTCCTCGTCGACGGTCTTCTCGGTGACGCCGCGAAGGGTGCGGATGAGCTTGCCGTAGATGGAGCTGGCGGTCGATGAGACGTGGGCGCCAGGGGGTTCGTCCATGAAGGGCATGAACTTGTCCGGAAAGCCGGGCATCGTGCATGCGATGCAGATGCCGCCCACGTTCGGGCACCCGCCGATGCCGTTGATCCATCCCCGCTTGGGGACGTTGCATTTGACGACCGGCCCCCAGCAGCCGAGCTTCACCAGGCAGGTCGGCGAGTCGTAACCGGTGGCGAACTGACCCTGCTCGTAGTAACCGGCGCGGTCGCAGCCCTCGTGCACGGTGGCGCCGAACAGCCAGCGCGGCCGGAGCGCCTCGTCAAGGGGGATCATCGGAGCCTGTCCGGCCGCCTGGTACAGGAGATAGAGGATCGTCTCCGAGAGGTTGTCCGGGTGGGTCGGGCACCCGGGCACACAGACGATCGGGAGGCCGGCCTTGGACTTCCAGTCCCATCCCAGATAGTCGGGCACACCCATGGCGCCGGTCGGGTTGCCGGCCATGGCGTGGATCCCGCCGTAGGTGGCACACGTACCGGCGGCCAGGATGGCCAGCGCCTTGGGAGCCAGCCGGTCGATCCACTCGCTCGTCGTCATGGGCTGGCCCGTAGCCGGGTTGTTGCCGAACCCGCACCAGTAGCCCTCTGACTTGATGGACTCGTTGGGGATGGACCCCTCCACGACCAGCACGAATGGCTCCAGCTCGCCGCGGTCCGCCTTGTGGAACCACTCGATGAAGTTGTCTGCGCCCTGCTCCGGCCCGCACTCGAAGTCGATCAGGGGCCAGTGCACCGCGACCTTGGGCAGCCCGGGGAGCGCACCGAGCGCGATCTCCTCGATCGTCGGCTGGGTCGCCGAGGTCAGGGCGACCGAGTCGCCGTCACAGCTCAGCCCGGCGTTGATCCACAGCAGATGGACCACGGTCTCATCGGGTGGGGCTTCTACCGTCGTCACTCCGCACCTCCCGCGCTCAGCCGACACTGACTGCAGACCACCGCGTGGCCGCCACCGCGGACGCGCCCGGCTCGGCGGAAGTCTGGAAGTTGATCTAATGCTGTCGGCAGGCGCAGTCAATGGGTGCGTTCGGTACCCATTGGGCCGGGAGCGGAGTGCGGGACGACCCGCCGGACCCGAGCCCGGTCAGGCGCCGCGCGAGGGAGGATCCATGCCGGCCACGGGGTTCCGCAGGCGGCCGAGGAGGTCGGTGACCGTCTGGGGCCGTTGGGTCTCGGGAGCGAGCGATTCGCCCAGCTCCTGGAGGGCATGGCTCAGGTACGACCGCAACGCCGAGACGAGGGCCTCGAACTCCTCGGAGTCCCGCAGGACCCGGATGGACGCCGCCACCTCCTCGAGCCCCTCGGTACCAGCTCTGGCGCCGAGGGCGTACCCCACGGCGAAGGCGACGAGGATTCCCACGGCCGTCAGATCGCCAATCCGGCCTCGACGTGCAGGTGCACCTTCACGTCGGGATAGATCTTGAGCAGCGGCATCGTCGGGAGTGACATGGCGAAGTCCCGGACGTCGACGGTCTGTTCGCCCGTCACGATCATCGTGCCCTCATCGAGCAGGGCCGCGGTCACGGCGCCACCAAGGCGCCGGGTCACGCCGTGGAACGTCACGTCGCCTTCGAGCTGGTATCGGTTGCCGTCTCCCATGCGAGAAACCTGATGGAGGTCGACAACCGCGGTCGGGAACCGGCGGGCGTCGGCTCTGCTGAGGAGCTCGGCATCGTAGAGGGCGTTGCCCGAGCTGAGCTGCTCGAGCGAGACCTCCAGCCACGCCGTGGGAGAGCTGTCCACGGCGACGAGCCCGTCGAGGAGCTCGGCGTCGATCCAACCCCGCACCCCCGTCGTCCCGAAGGCAATCGGCCCGATGCTGGACCTGGCCTCGATCACCACGGCCGAACGGTCGTTGATGACGTCGAAACGGTGCCGCTCCCCGGCTGGACCGACCTCGGCCGGATGCCCGAAGCCGTTGACCGATTCGTCTGATGTGTCCGGCGACGTTCGCTCCACCGACTCGCCAGGCACCGTCTTGACGACGGCCAGCCTGTGGGCATTGCAGTACCAGTACTTCTCGAGCACAAGATCCAGGCTGGCCCGTTCCTGGGCGATCACCGACATCCAGGCCTCGAGGGCTTGCTGGCCTTCTGCCGTAAGGGCGTACACGTGACGGGCCGAACCCGCTGTTGGTGGCTCGAGCCAGGAGCGGACCAGACCGTCACGCTCGAGCTCGGCGAGCGCCCGGTAGACCTGGGGGCGCTCGACTGGACCGAACCCAAGGGCCGTGAGCGGCTCGATCAGCCGATAGCCGTGGCGTGGCTTCTCGGCAAGGAGGAGGAGGATGGCGGGATACAGAAAGTGCCGCGGCGGCACCAGCGTGAACTGGCAACGGGTGGGTGGCAGACGATCAGGGCCCGCTGCGTCTTCGGCTGTTCGACGGCTCGCCGTCGCCATCGCTGCTTTTCATAGCTGGAACAGGCCGGAGGTGTCAATGGTCGGGTGGCTCTGACGTCGTATCTTCGACGGCGCCGACCTGGGGGCTAACCCGTCTCGGCATCGAGCGCAGTGAGCAGCGCCTTCATCCAGGGCCCCAAGTCTGCGGGGGTTCGGGCCGAGATCAGGTTTCCGTCGACCACCGTCGCCTCGTCGACCCAGTCGACCCCCGCGTTGACCATGTCGTCGCGAATGGCATCGACGCTCGTCGCCCGCCGACCCTTGACCACCTGGGCCGAGATCGGGACCCAGCCGGCATGGCAGATGAAGGCGATCGGCTTCGCCGCGGTGTCGAAGCTGCGCACCAGCTCGAGGACGGCCTCTGAGCGACGGAGCTTGTCGGGCGCGTAACCGCCGGGAATGATCAGCGCGTCGAAGCCGTCACAGCTGACATCGTTCACCGTGGCGTCGACGGGCACGGGTCCGTGGCCCTTCTTGCCGGTGACCGGGTGATCGTCGAGCCCGGCGGTCGTGACGTCCACGCCCTCCTCGGCGAGCCGGTACAACGGATAGAGCAGCTCCATGTCCTCGAAGAGATCGGCGGCGAGCAGCAGGACCGTCTTGTCTGAGAGAGCCATGGTCCGACCTTACAGATGCAATGACAGCTTCGTTCGTTGCTCATCTGAAGGTAACCATTTCGCCACCCCAGCCTTCTAGGGTGACGAGCGGTCGCCCCGACCAGGCCAGTCACGGAGAGGAGAGGCGTAACCATGGACACACCGGTGCAGGAGTCCACGCAGGCCGCTCGCAGCGCAGCCCGACGCTCCCTGATGCCCGCGGGAGACGGCCAGGGCCCGTCCAACGGCGAGGTCAAGCTCACCGACCAGATCGTCCTCTCGACCGCCGCCCTGGCGACCGAGGGGATGGATGTCGCCCGCACGGCGATGACCGGTGTCGTGCAGGCCGTCGACACCATCGTCCTGGCCACGTTGGACACGGCCGAGTCGTTCGTGAAGTCGAGCCCGGTCGAGCCGATGGCGGCACCGACGATCGACGTGGCCCGGCAGGTGTGGAGCACGAGCACGGCCACGTTGAACGAGGTCCTGGCCCAGGTCTGAGCGGACTCGACCCGTAGGGCGGGACAGGCTGGCTCAGTCCGCCCCGACCCGGATCCGTACGTCACGGGCGGGAAGCGCCTCGATGAGGAACGTCGCGGCGCGCCGGAGGAACGGATAGGCGTCGGCGCCGCACGGCTCCTCGTCGAGCTCCCCGGCCGCGAGCAGGAAGGCGTCGAGCCCAGCCCAGGAATCGACCAGGGCCTTGGTCACGTTCGTCGGCAGCGTCGAGTCCATCGCCGCCGTGCCCAGGGCCTGGCTGGCGGCCGCGAGGAGCCGCTGCGCTCTGAGGAGGTCGCCCCCATGGTCACCGCCGGGGTCGTAGGCCAGGAGGTGGCGTCGGGCCCAGATGGCGTGTGAACGGGCCCGTTCGATGAGCTCGATGCTCTCGGAAGAGGGGGGAGAGCTCATCATGCGCCGCTTGGCAGGGTCTCGAGCCGCCGGGCCACGTTCACGGCATGATCGCCGAGCCGCTCCATGAAGCGGGCGACGAGGCCCATCTCGATGGCGGTTGCCACGGGAAGCGCGGTCGTCGCCAGCTCGACGGTCAGCGTCACGTGGAGGTCGTCGAGCTCGTCGTCCCAGCGGCGGAGGCGCTCGGCCATCGTCCGGTCGCGCTGGAGGTAGGCCGAGGAGGCGGCCCTCCACATCATCGTCGCCCGATGGCCCATGCGCTCCACGAGGTCACGGCTCGTCGGCGTGAGGGACCGGGCCAGGCCCTGCCTGGCCCGCCACCGGATGTGGTCGACCAGATCCCCGCTGCGCTCGAGCTCGGGCACGATCTGGAGGATCACCAGCAGGCGCGCCAGTCGCGGCTCCGACGGGGGCGTGCGGGACACCACCTCGGCTCGGATCAGGTCTTCCACAGAGTGGAAGACGGCATCGACCTCCTCCTCCTCGGCCACCAGCAGCGCGGCGGCCTGGCGGGCACTGGCCAAGAACGCGGTCGTCGCCCCCGTGATGCCCTCGGCCACCAGACTGAACAGGCGAATGACCTGGCCGTCGAGGGCGTCGATATCGCTCGCAGGTTCGACCAAGGTGGTCTGATGAAGCCCCGACTGCTCGCCGGATACTTGGCCAAGCACGGTCATGGCGGCGCCCTCCCTCGGGTAGACGAATCGTGAGGGTAGGCGGGGCGCCCTGTGTGCATCCAGGGCACAACTTGTGGATTTGCCGTGGGTATCGCGACACGGAGCGCCTCGGGCGGAGATGCTTCACCCAGCCGAAAGCTCCTGTTCACCACGGGTTCGGACCGGAGGCGGCGATGTCGGCGGTAACGGCCCTGGTGGCCCGGGGCTACCGTTGATCCGTGCGCGTCGCCCAGGTGTGCCCGTACAGCTTGACGATCCCCGGTGGCGTGCAGGGCCAGGTGTTGGGTCTGGCGCGCGCCTTGCGGTCACAGGGCCACCAGGTGCGGGTGCTGGCGCCGTGCGATGGGCCACCGCCCGACGGCGGGGTGGCGCCGCTCGGCCGGTCGATCCCGCTGGCGGGCAACGGCTCGGTGGCGCCGCTGGCGCCCGACCTGCCCTGCGCGCTGCGAACGATTCGGACGCTCCGCGACGAGGACTTCGACGTGGTGCACCTGCACGAGCCGCTCGCCCCGGGTCCGGCCCTGACGACCCTTCTGTACAGCGACCGGCCCATGGTCGGCACGTTCCATCGTTCGGGCGCCAGCTTGGCGTACTCGGTGCTGCGTCCGCTGGTCCGGACCGCCGTGGCCTTTCTGGCCTGGCGCTGCGCCGTGTCGGCGGACGCCCAGGCGACGGCGCAGGCGGCCCTCGGCGGCGTCTACGAGCCGGTGTTCAACGGGATCGAGACGGAGCGGTTCGCCAAGGCCACGGCGTGGCCGACGGCTGGTCCCACGATCGTCTTCATCGGCCGCCACGAGCCCCGGAAGGGAGTCGAGACCCTGCTGGCGGCCTTCAGCCGGCTCCCGCCCGACACCCGCCTGTGGATGGTGGGTGAGGGCCCACAGACCGCGGAGCTGCGCCAGCGGACGCTCGCCGACACCCGGATCGAGTGGCTGGGGCGGATCGGCGACTCGGAGGTGGCCTCCCGGCTCCGGGGCGCAGAGGTCTTCTGCGCACCCTCGCTGCACGGGGAGTCCTTCGGAGTGGTGCTGCTGGAGGCGATGGCAGCACACACGGCCATCGTGGCCAGCGACCTTCCCGCCTACCGCAAGGTCACTGGCGACGGTCGCGACGCCCTGCTGGTGCCACCCGGTGACGTGGACGCGCTCGCTGCTGCGCTGCGCCTTGCCCTGCAGGATCGCGGGCTGGCGGAGCGGCTGGCCATCGCCGGCGAGGCGAGAGCCGGCGGTTTCGCCATGGACAGGCTGGCCGAGCGATACGTGCAGATCTACACCGAGATCATGCGCCAACCGGCCCGAGTCGACGCCCGAGGCCGCCCGTATGCCGGCCGGGCCATGCCGGATCGATGAAGGGTCAGGGAGCGACGCTGTCGAGAAAGCCGTCGAGCGGGCCCGAGGCGCCGGGACGGGCTGCGATCGCCGCCAACCACAGGCGAGCCGTGCTGCTCGCCGCGTTGCCGGCCCTCGTTGTCTTCGCGGCCGGCGTGGCGATCGCAGGTGCCCTCGTGTCCGTGGTCGTCGGTCTCGTCCTCGGCGCTGTCGCCGGAGCAGGCACCGGGTTGGCTATCTGGTGGGGGGGAGCGGCGGCGGCCGTCCGCTTGACGGGTGCGCGAGTGGTGGGGGTCGACGAGCAGCCGAGGGCGCACAACCTCATCGACGGGTTGTGCGCCGCGTCCGGGATCCCGAAGCCGACGCTGCGTATCGTCGACGACCGGGTCCCCAACGCGATGGCCGTCGGGGTCCACCCTCGGCGGGCGACCATCGTGGTCACGACCGGCCTCGTGTCGTCGCTGGCGCGGATCGAGCTGGAGGCGGTGCTGGCCCACGAGCTCAGCCACGTCAAGACCGGTGACATCCTCCCCGGCACCGTGGCCGTCCCATCTCTGGGGGCGGTGGCTGTCCTGTTCCCCGCCGCCGCCCGCCTGCCCTTCTGGGGCGCAGGGGACCAGCGCGAACCGCTCGCCGACCTCGCCGCCGTCGACCTGACCCGCTATCCGCCTGGGCTGATCTCGGCGCTGCAAAAGATTGCCGACCACCCTCGCCGGTCCGGCCGCTCCCGGCGGGCACGCGCCAGGGCAACCGATCATCTCTGGATCTTCGCTCAGGGACGCCCGCTCGACGAGCGCCTCCAGGCGCTGCGGGAGCTCTGAGCGGGGCCGACGGCCAGTACACTGACGGGTGTGGGCGAGAACGCACCAGTGAGCGGGCCAGCGACGGCGCGGGGAGCCGTGGACGCGCGAGTGACGGCGACCAGCCGGGTGAAGCGCGGCCTGGCGGAGATGCTGCGGGGCGGCGTCATCATGGATGTCGTCGACGCCGAGCAGGCCAAGGTGGCCGAGAGCGCCGGTGCCGTGTCCGTCATGGCGCTCGAGAGGGTGCCGGCCGACATCCGTCGTGACGGTGGGGTCGCCCGCATGAGCGATCCCGCGCTCGTCGAGGCCATCCAGGGCGCCGTGACCATCCCGGTGATGGCGAAGGCGCGCATCGGCCACTTCGTCGAGGCGCAGATCCTGGAGGCCCTCGGTGTCGACTACGTGGACGAGAGCGAGGTGCTGACGCCGGCCGACGAGGCTCACCACGTCGACAAGTGGGCGTTCTCGGTGCCCTTCGTCTGTGGCGCGACGAACCTCGGGGAGGCCCTGCGCCGCATCTCGGAGGGGGCTGCCCTCATCCGTTCGAAGGGCGAGGCGGGGACGGGCAACGTCGTCGAGGCGGTGCGCCATCTGCGGTCCATCCTCGGCGATATCCGCCGCGTCACCCAGGCCGACCCGGCCGAGCTGTACGGATGGGCCAAGCAGCTCCAGGCCCCTGTCGCCCTCGTGCAGGAGATCGCGGAGACGGGACGGCTTCCGGTGCCGCTTTTTTGTGCGGGCGGGCTGGCGACTCCGGCTGACGCCGCGCTGGTCATGCAGCTTGGTGCGGAGGCCGTCTTCGTGGGGTCTGGCATCTTCAAGAGCTCGGACCCCGCCCGGCGAGCCCGGGCGATCGTCGAGGCGACCACGCATTTCCGCCGACCCGACATCCTGGCCCAGGTCAGCCGCAATCTCGGCGAGCCAATGCCTGGCAGCGAGATCGACGGCCTCGAGGTGCGGCTGTCCGAGCGAGGCTGGTGACCGGATGAACGAACGGGTGCCGCCAGGTGAAGGTCGGGGTCCTCGCGCTGCAGGGCGACGTCCGGGAGCACGCCGGGGTCCTGTCTGACCTCGGAGCCGACCCGATCGAGGTCCGGTCTCCCCAGGAGCTGGCTGGTATCGACGCCCTGATCCTCCCTGGCGGGGAGTCGACCACGATGTCGATGCTGCTGGAGTCGTCAGGACTGTTCGCTCCCATCGCTGACCGTTTGGCGGAGGGCATGCCGGCCTTCGGCACCTGCGCGGGCATGATCCTCCTTGCCACGGAGGTCCTGGACGGGCGGCGCGACCAGCGCTGCTTCGGGGCCATCGACCTGTCGGTCCGCAGGAATGCCTTCGGCCGTCAGGTCGAGTCCTTCGAGAGCGATCTCGAGGTGAGCAAGATGACGGGCGGACCCATGCGAGCGGTGTTCATCCGGGCTCCCGTCGTCGAGCGCACCGGCCCCGGCGTCGAGGTCCTCGCTAGCGTGGCGCGCCCGGTGGGCGAGGCCGGCCCGGGAGGCCGGTCCGTGGGCGAGGCCGGCCCCGAGACGCAGCCGGTCGTGTGCCGCCACGGGAGCGTGCTGGTCGCCGCGTTCCATCCCGAGCTGGCGGGCGACTGGCGCCTGCACGAGCTCTTCCTGTCGAGCGTCGGCTCCACCACCGGCCGCCAGGTCCAGTAGGAGGGTTGCCATGTCCGGTCATTCGAAATGGGCGACCATCAAGCACCGCAAGGGCGCTCAGGACAAGGCGCGGGGGAAGCTGTTCGCCAAGATCCTCCGCCAGGTCGAGGTGGCGGCGCGGGAGGGCGGGGGAGACGTCAGCTCCAATGCGACGCTGCGGACCATGTTCGGCAAGGCGCGGGATGCGTCGGTACCGACCGACACCATCGAGCGCGCCATCAAGCGGGGGACCGGCGAGCTCGAAGGTGTCCGGTACGAGTCGGTCACCTACGAGGGCTACGCGCCGGGCGGCGTGGCCGTCATCGTCGAGTGCCTGACCGACAACCGCAACCGCACGGGCGCCGACGTCCGCAGCACCTTCACCCGCAACGGCGGGTCGATGGCTGAGCCCGGTGCGGTGTCGTGGCAGTTCGAGCGCAAAGGCGTGGTGATCATGCCGAAGACGGTCGCGGAGGACGACCTCATGCTGGCGGCCCTCGAGGCGGGGGCGGAGGACCTCTCCGACGAGGGCGACACCTGGCAGATCACCTGTCCCCCGACAGAGCTCGGGCGCCTGCGAGCCGCCCTGGACGAGGCCGGTTTCGCCTACGACTCCGCTGATCTCACCATGCTGCCCACCCAGACGGTGCCCCTCGCCACCGAGTCCGACGCCCGGCGGGTGCTACGGGTCATCGATGGGCTCGAGGAGGATGACGACGTGCAGAACGTCTACTCCAACTTCGACATCCCGGACTCCATCCTGGAGCTCGTCGAGGCCTAGTCGCCGAGGGTCTGGTCGCCGGAAGGAGCCGCCTCGGGACCGTTGTCCCGTTTCACCTTTGGTCGAAAAGGGTCGCGGCTGCTGCGAGCGCATCGCCCACTTTCGACAAAAGGTGGAACGAGCGGAACCTGCCGGTCGCGCCCGGCGTCGGCGCGAGGGTGCCCTATCCCGGCTGGGCGACGGCGGCATGGGCGCCGAGGTCCGAGAGCGGGCCGGCGCTGGCGAGGCGCAGGAGCAGGTCGTGAAGCGTCCTCCGCTCCCGCTCGTCGAGCTCGGCGAACATCTCGTCGCGCAGGGCTGCGGCCACCTCCTGGGCTCGGGTGCGCACGGAACGTCCCGTCGCGGTGAGGTGGATGGCATAGCGGCGGCGGTCCGTCGGGTCGCGCCGGCGCTCGAGGAGCCCGGCCGACTCGCAGTCGTCGATGACGGCCACCATGGAGCTCGGGTGGATCCGCAGCCGGTCGGCCAGGTCCTGCTGGGCGACCCCGTCGTGGGCGCCGAGCACGGTGATCACGGCGAACTGGCGGGGATCGAGGCCGAGGGGCTCCATGGCCCGAGCGAAGCGGCGGCTGGTGGCCAGGCCGAGCTTGGACAGGAGAAACCCAGTGTGCTGCGCCAGCTCAGCGGGCACGCCGCCGATGAGTGGCTGGGTGACCCGCTTCTCGCCGGCAGCCGAAGCCCCCATGTGCCACACGTTACAGCGCGGCGATAGTTTGGCCGAGAAACGATCAGCTGGCCACAGGCGTCGCGGGGCCGGTGGGTCGGGGCACGATCCGCGCCGTCGGGCGTGGGCTCAAGTAGGCTCGAACGAGTGTTCGTGCTCGGGATCGATCCTGGGGTGTCGAGGTGTGGCTACGGCTGCGTCGCCGGCGGTGGGGGCGAGCTGTCGACGGTCGTCGCCGGCGTCATCACCACGGAGGTGGGGGCCCCTTTGCCCCAGCGGCTGGCCGACCTGGCCCGGGAGCTGCGCCTGCTGATCGCCGAGCTGTCGCCGTCCGCCGTCGCCGTCGAGCGGGTGTTCTTCCAGACCAACGCCCGCACGGCCATGTCGGTCGGGCAGGCCAGCGGCCTGGCCCTGGTGGCGGCGGCCGAGGCCGGGTGCACTGTCGCTCAGTACACGGCGAACGAGGTCAAGCAGGCGGTGACCGGCTACGGATCGGCGACCAAGGAGCAGGTGCAGCGAATGGTGGCCGTCCTTCTGGGCCTCCCGGATCCGCCTGCGCCGAGCGATGTGGCCGACGCACTGGCCCTGGCCATCTGCCACCTCACCGTCGCCCCTCGCGCCCGGCGGATCGATGCGGCCGCCACGAAGGGCGGCCCAACGTGATCGGCTCGCTGCGCGGCGTGGTGATCGACCGCGGCGAGGGTGAGGTGCTCGTCGAGGTGGGCGGCGTGGGTTACCGCGTGACGGTCCCGACGTCCACGCTCGTCCCCTTGGAGCTCGGCGCCCCCGCCTTTCTGCACGTGCACACCCACGTGCGTGAGGACGCCATCGTGCTGTACGGGTTCGCGACCCGCGAGCAACGTCGTTGCTTCGAGGCCCTGGTCGGCGCCCACGGAGTGGGACCCTCGCTGGCGCTCGCCATCCTCTCGGCGCACTCACCGGTGTCGTTGCAGCGGGCGGTGCTGGCCGACGACATCGACGCACTGGTGCTCGTCCCCGGCGTCGGCCGCAAGACCGCCGCTCGCCTGCTGATCGAGCTCAAGGCTCGCCTCGATCTGCCCGACCTCGGCGCCGAGCCCACGACCGCGACTCGGGGCGGAGCGGGGGTTCGCGCCGAGGTCCGCGCCGCGCTGGCGGGACTGGGTTACGGTCCCGAGGAGGTGCGACAGGTGCTGCAGTCGGTGCCCGCGGAGGGTGCGACCGAGGAGGTGTTGCGGGCGGCCCTCCGTGAGCTGGCAGCAGCGCCGTGAGCCGGCGCCGGGATGTGGTGAGCGCTGACGGGCAAGCCGGGCAGGACGACCGGGACGCCCGCGCCGTCGACCCCGCCGCGGCCCCGGTGGAAGCCGCCGAGGAGGTCGGGCTCCGTCCCCGGTACCTGGTCGAGTTCGTCGGCCAGTCCCAGCTGAAGGAGCACCTCGAGATCGTGCTGGAGGCGGCCCGGCGGCGGCGCGAGGCCGTCGACCATCTGCTCTTCGCCGGGCCGCCAGGGCTGGGGAAGACGACGTTGGCCGGCATCGCGGCCAACGAGATGGGCGCCGGCCTGCGGATCACGTCCGGTCCGGCGCTGGTCCGCGGCGGCGACCTGGCGGCGATCCTCACCGACCTGGCCGAGGGCGACGTCCTCTTCATCGACGAGATCCACCGGTTGGCGCGGGCGGTGGAGGAGATCCTGTACCCGGCCATGGAGGACTTCCAGCTCGACATCGTGATCGGCAAGGGCCCGACCGCCCGCTCGATCCGCCTCGACCTGCCGCGTTTCACGCTGGTCGGTGCGACCACCAGGACGGGGCTGGTCACCGGTCCCCTGCGAGAGCGGTTCGGCTTCGTCGCCAGGCTGGACTACTACAACGCCGGCGAGCTCGAGACCATCATCGGCCGGACCGCGCACATCCTCGGCGTGGAGATCGATCGTGGCGGCGCCGAGGAGATAGCTGGCCGTTCGCGCGGCACACCCCGCATCGCCAATCGGCTGCTCCGGCGGGTCCGGGACTTCGTCGAGGTCCGTGGTCAGGGGATCGTCACGCGGGAGTCCGCGTCGGAGGGACTCGAGCTGTTCGGGGTCGACCACCTGGGCCTGGACAAGGTGGACCGGTCGATCCTCGAAGCGCTGTGCCGGCGCTTCGGTGGGCGCCCCGTGGGGCTCAGCACGCTCGCCGTCAGCGTGGGTGAGGAGCCCGAGACGGTCGAGGATGTGTACGAGCCCTTCCTCCTGCAGCGGGGGCTTCTGATGCGCACGGCCCGCGGCCGGGTGCCGGCGCCGGCGGCGTGGAGCCACCTGGGACTGGCCAGCCCGCCGACTGCTGAGGGCCTGTTCGACTGAGGCGCGGGGTCCGGTCGCCCCTACGCTCGTGGCGTGGAGCTGGACCGCTTCGACTACGACCTGCCCGCCGAGGCCATCGCCCAGCGCCCCGCCCGGCGGCGATCGGACGCCCGGATGCTGGTCGGACTCGACGACCCGGCGCCGGCGCGCCATCTCACGGTCGGCGACCTGCCGGCGGTCCTGGAGGCGGGGGACCTCCTCGTGGTGAACGAGAGCCGGGTGATCCCCGCCCGGCTGAGGCTGCGCAAGGCCACTGGGGGGGCAGTCGAGGTGCTCCTCCTCGAGCCGGCCGCCGCCGGGGCCGGCTGCTGGGAGGCGCTCGTCCGACCGGGCCGACGGGTGGCGCCGGGCACGACCCTGTTCGCTGACGAGTCGCCCGCCGTCGAGGTGCGCGGGCCCGCGGTCGGCCCCCGCGGCGGGCAGGACACGCGGGAGAAGCACGAAGGGGGCGACGGGCGTCGGATCGTGCGCTTACTCGATGACGCGCTGCCCGACTCCCAGGGCCAGCTCCCCCTCCCGCCGTACATCCACGAACCGCTCGACGACCCTGGCCGATACCAGACGGTGTTCGCCCGCCGACCGGGCTCGGTAGCCGCACCGACCGCCGGTCTCCACTTCGACGCCGAGCTCGTCGAGCGGTGTCGGGCCCGCGGCGCCGAGCTGGCGACGGTCGACCTGGCGGTCGGTGCAGACACCTTCCGGCCGGTCACGGCAGCCCGCCCCGAGGACCACACCATGCACAGCGAGCGCTACTCGGTGCCGGCGTCGACGCTCGAGGCCTGCGATCGCGCCCGGCGGGTGGTGGCCGTGGGTACGACGGCCGTCCGCGCCCTCGAGTCGGCAGCCGCCAGCGGAGAGCTGTGCGGGCGTACGTCGCTGTTCATCCACGGCGGCTTCCCGTTCCGGGTGGTGGACGTGCTGTTGACCAACTTCCACCTCCCGCGGTCGTCGCTCCTACTCCTGGTGGACGCCTTCTGCGGTGAGCGGTGGAGAACGCTCTACGACCTCGCCCTCGCCGAGGGCTACCGCTTCCTGTCCTTCGGCGATGCCATGATCGTGAGCAGGAGTTCGGCAGCCTCGTGACCCTGCGGTTCACGGTCGCAGCCAGAGACGGGGCCGCCCGCACGGGATCGGTCGAGACCCCGCGCGGCCGCTTCACGACCCCCTGCTTCATGCCCGTCGGGACCCGAGGCAGCGTGAAGGGGCTCTCCAGCGCCGACCTCGAGATGCTCGGCGTGGAGGTCACCCTGGCCAACACCTACCACCTGATGCTGCGCCCGGGCGCCGACGTGGTGGCTGCGATGGGCGGCATCCACCGCTTCGCGGCCTGGGACGGCCAGGTGCTCACCGACTCGGGTGGGTACCAGGTCTTCTCCCTGGCGGCGAGGGTGGACGACGACGGGGTGACGTTCCGTTCCACCTACGACGGCTCGACTCACCGCCTGACGCCCGAGGACGCCGTGGCCGTGCAGGGCCTCCTGGGTGCCGACATCCAGATGGCCCTCGACGTGTGCCCACCGCTGCCCTCCTCCCCAACGGTGCTGCGCCAGGCCGTCGAACGGACGGTGGCGTGGGGTCGGCGGGCCAGCCAGGCCCATCGCCGGGGAGGGCGGGAGGGCCAGGCCCTCTTCGGCATCGTGCAGGGAGGGATCGACGAGGCGCTGCGGGCCGAGAGCGCACGGCGGACCGTGGAGCTCGACCTCGCCGGGTACGGCATCGGGGGCCTCTCGGTCGGCGAGAGCAGGAGCGAGATGCTCGCCGCCCTGGCCCCGACCGTGGCCGAGCTGCCCGCAGACCGGCCCCGTTACCTGATGGGCGTCGGGGACCCCGTCGGGCTCGTCGAGGCGGTCGCCGTCGGTGTCGACATGTTCGACTGCGTGCTGCCGACCCGATTGGCCCGGCATGGCACGGCGATGACCACCGAAGGTCCCCTCCGGTTGCGCAACGCGGCATTTGCCCGGGACGGGGACCCCATCGATCCGGCCTGCCCCTGCGCCGTCTGCGGACGCTGGTCGCGGGCCTACCTGCGCCACCTGTTGGTCATCGGCGAGGCGTCCGCCCGGCGACTGCTGACGATGCACAACCTGGCCTGGATCCTCGCCCTCGTGGCTCGCATGCGGGCGGCCATCGGAGACGGGACCCTGACGGGGCTGCGGGCCGAGCTCGCCGGCCAATGGAGGCCTCTGCCCAGCACGTCAGCCTGAAAACTCCAGCCAGCCCGCCTGGAGTAATCTCGATGACTGCTCCCCTTGGAGGTCCAAATCCATGGAAATCCTCCTCTTCCTGCCCCTGCTACTCATCTTGATGTACGTCCTGCTCATTCGCCCCCAGCAGCAACGCGTCCGCCAGCAGCAGGCCCTGGTCTCGTCCATCGACGTCGGTGACGAGGTCGTGACGGTCAGCGGCATCGTCGGCCACGTCGAGGCGATCGAGGAGGACCGCGTCTATATCGAGGTGGCTCCCGGCGTGACGATCGCCATGCTGCGCCAGGCGCTGGGCCGCAAGGTGGAGCATCCGACGGAGTCCGACGAGTCCGACGAGTCCGACGAGTCAGACGCGGCGGACGTCGCCCACGAGGTCGACGACACCAACGAGGTCGACGACGAGCGTCACGAAGGCTCCCACGATGAGCGGGCTCAGGGTTCGGGCCGCCACCGGGACGACAACGGACCCGAGGAGATCGCCGGGTAGATGGGAGCGTTTCGTTGAGACGGCGCCTGATGGTGTGGGCCATCGGGACGGTGCTGGTGTGCCTGGGGGCACTGGGGGCCGTGATCGGCCTCGGGTACTCGCCGGCTCTGGGGCTGGACCTCCAGGGCGGTGTGTCGGTGGTCTACCAGCCGGCCCATCAGGTCCCCCAGGACCAGCTCGACCAGGCCATCTCGATCATCCGCAACCGGGTGGACGCCCTCGGCGTGGCCGAGCCCAACATCGCCCGCCAGGGCAACAACATCATCATCCAGCTTCCGGGCGTCAAGGACCAGCAGCGCGCCATCCAGATCGTGGGTCAGACGGCGCAGCTGTTCTTCCGCCCGGTGCTGTGCACGGCTCCGCCGTTCACGCCTCCGGCACCGGGCCAGCCCCCTCCGCCTGCGGGGCCGCCGTCCTGCTCGTCGGCCGCCGGCGGGCAGGCCGACCCCACTCTCGCCAGCGTGCCCAGCACGCCCAAGGGCGGCGACGTATCGCAAAGCAACGTCCTGTTGCCGCAGATCAACTCGACGACCCGCTACGTCCTCGGCCCGGCCATCCTCAACGGGAGCATCATCAAGAGCGCGAGCGCCGCCGTGCCCCAGAACGGCGGCGGGTGGCAGGTCAACTTCACCCTGACCAGCTCGGGATCGCCGAAGTTCGACCAGCTCGCCCAGCAGAACTACCAGAAGCAGGTGGCCATCGAGCTCGACGGGACCGTTCAGTCGGCGCCGACGATCAACGCCCAGAGCTTCGGCGGCCAGGGCCAGATCACCGGGAGCTTCAACGAGTCGTCGGCCAAGAACCTGGCCCTGATCCTGCGCTACGGCGCCCTGCCGGTCCAGCTCAACCAGCAGACCGTCACCACCGTGTCGCCCACCCTGGGCCATGACTCGCTGCACGCCGGGTTGGTGGCCGGTCTCGTGGGGCTGGGCCTGGTGATGCTGTACATGATCGCCTACTACCGGGCCCTCGGGATGATCGTGGTCGCGGGACTGGGCCTCACCGCCGCACTGCTCTGGGCGATCGTGTCATACCTGGGCCACAGCAACGGCCTCGCCCTCGACCTGTCAGGCGTGATCGGCATCATCGTGTCCATCGGCATCACGGTCGACTCCTACGTCGTCTACTTCGAGCGATTGAAGGACGAGATACGGTCGGGCAAGACGATCCGGTCGTCGGTGGACAGGGGCTTCCGCTCCGCCTTCCGCACCGTACTGGCGGCCGACGCGGTGTCGTTCATCGGTGCCGCCATCCTCTACTGGCTGAGCGTCGGCGCCGTCCGCGGCTTCGCCTTCTACCTGGGCCTGTCCACCCTGCTCGACGTCATCATCACGTTCACCTTCACCCGGCCCATGGTTGTCATGGTCGGCCGCAACCGGTTCTTCACCGAGGCCCGGTGGCTGGGCGTGGCCAGCGGTCTGGCGTCAACGCCTGCGCCCAAGGCCGATGGCGCCCCCGCCCGGCCTCCGGCGAGGACTCCGGCGTGAGCGAGGGGAGGGGCGGGCTGCGCGGCCTGTGGTCGCGCCTGTACCGGGGCGAGACCGCCTTCGACTTCGTCGGCAAGCGGTGGCGCTGGTTCCTGCTGTCGGCCGTGGTGATCATCGTGGGGTCCGTCTCGCTCGGCGTGAAGGGCCTCAACTTCGGCATCGAGTTCAAGGGCGGCACGTCCTGGCAGGTGGTGGCGCCCAACGTCAGCGTGAGCCAGGCCCGTTCGGCCGTGGGCTCGGTGGGAGTGCCCGATCCCACCATCACGGTGCTCGGCGGGAAGACGCTCGATGTGGAGGCCAACGTCAACTCGGGCTCAGCCGCCCACCAGGCCCAGGTGAAGCAGGCCGTCACCAACAAGCTGGCGTCGGTGGCCCACGTGCAGCCGTCCCAGGTCAGCATCAACGACGTGGGCCCGACGTGGGGCCACGAGATCACGACCAAGGCCGAGTACGCGCTCTTGGCCTTCTTCCTGGCCATCGCCTTCTACATCACGCTGCGCTTCGAGTGGAAGATGGCGGTGGCGGCCATCGTGGCGGTCATCCACGACATCCTCGTGACCGCCGGGATCTACTCCTTGTCGGGGTTGCAGGTCACCCCGGCCACGGTGGTGGCGTTCCTCACCATCCTTGGGTACTCGCTGTACGACACCATCGTGGTGTTCGACCGCGTCCAGGAGAACACGAAGGGATTGGCGTCGACGGGTCGGCTCACGTACAGCGACGTGGTCAACCTCTCCATGAACCAGACGCTGATGCGCTCGATCAACACGTCGTTCGTGGCCCTGCTGCCCATCCTGTCGATCCTCGTGATCGGGGCCCAGTTCCTCGGGGCCAAGCCCCTGCAGGAGTTCGGCCTGGCCCTGTTCATCGGCCTGGCCAGCGGGGCCTACTCCTCGATCTTCATCGCCTCCCCGTTGCTCGCCATGATGAAGGAGCGCGAGGGTCGCTACGCCACGATCCGACAGCGGCTGAGCGCACGGGGCGAGGCCATGACGCTGCTCACGCCGGCGGCGGCGGCCGCCGCTCGGGGGGGCGGCAGCCAACCGGGGGCCCTGGTGCGAGCCGGGTCTGGGGCCGGACGGGGCGGTCGCGCCGGGCACGCGGAAGCGGACGGCGCCGCCGTCACTGGCGATGGCGGGAGGCCCGGCGAGGACGGTGTGGCAGCGGAATCGACAGACGGTGCCGGCCAAGGACCCGCGCCCACCGGTCGGCCCCGACCGAGCTCGACCAGGGGGCGTCCGTCGGGTCGCCGCTCGTCGCCTCGCCCTCGAAAGAAGGGCAAACGGCGATAGACACTCCGCGGCAGCGGCTCGACAACACAGCCTGTTGGGGCGGGATGGTGCCCTCACGCCGCCCCGACGACTACCGTAGAAGAGTGGAGCTTGGTCTATCCCCGATCAGGGTCGCGACGTGAGGGTCGGATCGTGATGCGCATGGTGGGCGTCGATCGGGCCCTGTTGCCCTGGCATCGGCAGACGTCCGCGCCCACGCCGGCGGTGACACCCTTGGTCAAGGCCTTCCGGGCCCGGCATCCCAAGGCCTCGCCCTCGCTCATCGTGCGGGCCTACGGGGTCGCGGAGCGGGCCCACGTCGACCAGGTTCGCAACTCCGGCGAGCCCTACATCAACCACCCGCTCGCCGTGGCGACCGTCGTCGCCGACCTGGGCCTGGACGACGTCACCATCGCCGCGGCCCTCCTCCATGACGCCGTGGAGGACACGGGGTTGTCGCTCGACTCGGTGTCGGAGGACTTTGGCCCCGTGGTGGCGGCCATCGTCGACGGTGTCACCAAGCTCGACCGGCTGCGGTTCGACTCGAGGGAGGCGCAGCAGGCCGCCACCATGCGCAAGATGCTGGTGGCGATGGCCAAGGACTGGCGGGTCCTGATCATCAAGCTGGGCGACCGCCTGCACAACATGCGGACCATCGCCAGCATGCCGGCGTGGAAGCAGCGCCGGACGGCCCAGGAGACGCTCGACATCTATGCGCCGCTGGCGCACCGCCTCGGCATCCAGGAGATCCGGTGGCAGCTAGAGGACCTGGCCTTCGCCACACTTCACCCCAAGCGCTACGCCGAGATCGAGCAGATGGTCGCCACCCGGTCGCCGGAGCGGGACATCTACCTGGCCCAGGTGCTGGAGTCGGTCCGGGAGCGCCTCCAGGAGGTGGCCATCAAGACCGAGGTCACGGGTCGACCCAAGCACCTCTGGAGCATCTACGAGAAGATGGTCGTCAAGGGCAAGGAGTTCGACGACATCTACGACCTCGTGGGCATCCGGGTCCTCGTCGACTCCGAGAAGGACTGCTGGGCGGCGCTGGGTGCCATCCACGCCATCTGGAGCCCGGTGCCGGGGCGGTTCAAGGACTACATCAACACGCCGAAGTTCAACCTCTACCAGTCGCTGCACACCACGGTCGTGGGAGCGATGGGCAAGCCCCTCGAGGTCCAGATCCGCACCCGGGAGATGCACAACCGAGCCGAGTACGGCATCGCCGCCCACTGGGGCTACAAGGAACGCTCGTCGCCCGCTGAGATCGCCTGGCTCCAGCGCATCGTCGATTGGCAGCGGGACACCCCGGATCCCACCGAGTTCCTCGAGACGCTCAAGCTCGACCTGGACCAGGACGAGGTCTACGTCTTCACCCCGAAGGGCAAGGTCCTCACGCTGCCCACGGCGGCCACACCAATCGACTTCGCCTACGCCATCCACACCGAGGTCGGGCACCGCTGCATCGGGGCCCGGGTCAACGGGCGGCTGATCCCGCTGGACTCCGCCCTCCACTCGGGCGACACGGTCGAGATCTTCACCTCGAAGGTGCCCACCGCGGGACCGTCTCGCGACTGGCTCAAGCTCGTCGTGACGCCCCGCGCCCGCAACAAGATCCGCCAGTGGTTCAGCCGTGAGCGGCGGGAGGACGCCATCGAGACGGGCAAGGACGACCTCGTCAAGGCGCTCCGGCGGGAGGGCCTGCCGGTGCAGAAGCTCGCCGCCTCGGCCTCGATCAGCACCTTGGCGGAGTCGATGAACTACGCCGACCTGGACGCGCTGCACGCGGCTATCGGCGAGGGCCACGTATCGGCCATCTCGGTTGCCCAGCGCCTGTCCCGCCAGCTTCGGGGCGGGGGCCACGACGAGCAGCTGCCGACGACGGCGCGCCCGCCGCGGCGTCCGAGCCGGCGGCAGTCGACCGGGGTGTACGTCGAGGGCCTGGACGACGTGATGATCCGTCTGTCTCGGTGCTGCACGCCGGTCCCGGGCGACGTGATCCTCGGCTTCATCACCCGGGGCCGTGGGGTCTCGGTCCATCGTGGCGACTGCGCCAACGCCATGTCGCTGTCGTCGCAGACCGGCGAGCGGCTCATCGAGGTGGAGTGGGACCGCGACGCGACGGGGGTCTTCGTGGCGTCGATCGAGGTGAAGGCGCTGGACCGGGCCCGCCTGCTCGCCGACGTGGCCAAGGTCCTGGCCGAGCACCACATCAACATCCTCGCCAGCTCCAGCCACACGGCGGCCGACCGGGTGAGCCGGATGCGCTTCGAGTTCGAGCTGGCCGACCCGAGCCACCTCGACTCGGTGATCGGGACCATCAAGCGCCTCGACAGCGTCTATGACGCCTACCGCATACTCCCAGGCAAGGGCGCCTGAGGCCTCACTAGTCTGAGAAGTCGTGCCCCAGCAGCGTCAAGCCTTCCAGGCACCCGCCGGGACCCGCGATGTCCTGGCTCCCGACTCCTCACGATGGGAGGCCCTCGTCGTGGCCTTCGCCCGTCTTGTAGAGCGAGCGGGCTACGGGCTGGTGCTGAGTCCCATGTTCGAGGAGGTGGGGGTCTTCGTGCGCGGGATGGGAGAGGGCACCGACGTGGTGGGCAAGGAAATGTACGAATTTCGGGACAAGGGCGACCGTCACCTCGCTCTTCGACCCGAGGGGACCGCCTCCATCGTGCGGGCGTTCGTCCAGCTCCGGCCGCCCGTGGTGTGGAAGGCGTGGTACGTCACGCCGGCGTTTCGCTACGAGCGTCCCCAGGCGGGGAGGTACCGCCAGCACCACCAGCTCGGGGTGGAAGCGCTTGGCACCGAGGATCCCGATCTCGACGTCGAGGTCGTGACCCTGGCGTCCCGATTCTTCACCGGCCTGGGCCTGACCCGTATCGACCTGAAGCTCAACTCGATGGGTGACGCGGCCTGTCGGCCCGCGTATATCGATTCGCTCCGCACCTTCCTGGAGGCGCACCGGGCCGAGCTGTGCGACGAGCACGGCGAGCGCTACGCCGCCAACCCGCTGCGGGTGCTGGACTGCAAGGACGAGGCGTGCGTGCGGGTCACGGCGAACGCGCCCCGGCTGCTCGACTCTCTGTGCGAGCCGTGCGCGAGACATTTCGCCCGGGTCCTCGAAGGGTTGGAGTCCCTCGGCGTCAGCTACTCGATCGACCACCGCTTGGTGCGCGGCTTCGACTACTACACCCGCACGACCTTCGAGTTCTCGGCCCTGGCGCTCGAGGCGGCGCAGAACGGCGTCGGTGGTGGTGGCCGCTACGACGGCCTGGTCGAGGCGCTCGGAGGACCGCCGACGCCTGGCATCGGCTTCGGGATCGGAATCGAGCGCCTGCTCCAGGCCTGCGATGCCGAGGGCGCCTTCCCGACGCCGGCGACCTCGCTCGACGCCTTCGTGGTCGACCTCACTGGTGGTGGCGCGGCGCGCGACCTCACCGACGAGCTGCGAACGGCCGGCGTTCGTGTCGACCGGGCTTTTGATCGACGCTCGGCCCGAGCCCAGCTCAAGGCGGCCGATCGCTCGGGGGCCGAGGTAGCGCTCATCGTCGGTCCCGACGAGGCGGCGGCCGGCACGGTGACCGTGCACTGGTTGCGTTCGGATCGTGACGAGGAGAAGGTGCCCCGCCACGAGGTCGCCAAGGCGGTGCAGACTGCGCTCGAGCGGGCCCGATCGTGAGCGAGCCGGCTGACTCCTCGGGCCGGCCTCCCGGGCCGGCTGGTTCCTCGGGCCGGCCTCCCGGGCCGGCTGCCGTCGGGATGCGGTCCGACTACTGCGGGACGCTTCGGGCGTCCGACGCCGGCCGGTCCGTGCGTCTGTGTGGCTGGGTGGCCAGCCGCCGCGAGCACGGCGAGCACCTCGCCTTCGTGGACCTGCGTGACCACACCGGAGTCGTGCAGTGTGTCGTCGACCACGCCCATGACCTCCGGTCGGAGTACGTCGTCGCCGTGGCTGGCACCGTGCGCCTCCGCCCCGAGGGCACGGTCAACCCGGCGCTGTCGACCGGTGAGGTCGAGGTCGGTGACTGCCAGGTCGAGATCCTCGCCACGGCCGAGCCGCCCCCGTTCCCGGTCACCGACCGCATCGACGCTGACGAATCGCTCCGGCTCCGCTATCGGTACGTGGACCTGCGGCGCGATCGGATGCAGGCCAACCTGCGGCTGCGGGCGCGTGTCAACGCCGCCATCCGGGCGGCGATGCAGCGCCAGGGTTTCACCGAGGTGGAGACTCCGCTGCTGTGGACCCCGACGCCCGAGGGGTCCCGGGAGTTCGCCGTGCCTTCGCGCCGCCAGCCCGGCTCGTTCTATGTGCTCCCCCAGAGCCCCCAGATCGCCAAGCAGCTCCTCATGGTCGGTGGGTTCGACCGCTACTACCAGCTGGCACGCTGCATGCGGGACGAGGACCTGCGGGCCGATCGGCAGTTCGAGTTCACTCAGCTCGACCTCGAGGCCTCGTTCGTGGGTCAGGACGACGTGATCGAGTTCGTGTCCGAGGCCGTCCTCGAAGCCGACGACGCGGCCACCGGTCGGTCCCGGCCATCGATGGAGCGCATGGCGTGGGCCGAGTCCATGGACCGGTTCGGTACCGACAAGCCGGACCTGCGCTTTGGCATGGAGCTGGTGGATCTCACCGGCGTGCTCGCCAACACCGAGCTCAACGCGCTCCGGGCCCCGTCGGTGAAGGCGCTCCGGGTGCCCGGCCAGGGCGGGCTCAGCCGGTCGCGGCTCGACGCCCTGGTCGACCGGGCCAAGGGGCTCGGGGCCAAGGGGCTGGTCTGGGCCCGGGTGGTCCCTGGTACCGATGGCGGATCGGGCCCGGTGCTCGAGTCGCCGATCTCGCGGTTTCTGAGCGCGAAGGAGGAGGCCGGCATCATCGCCGCCGCGGATGCCGAGCCCGGCGACCTGGTGCTGGCCGTGGCCGACGAGCATGATCCGGCATGCTCGGTGATGGGACAGCTCCGGCTCTACCTCGGTCGGCCGCCCGTCGGGGAGGGCCCGGCCCGCTACGTGTGGATCGTCGACTTCCCGCTGTTCGACGGGGTCGGCGACGACGGCCGACCCGAGGCCGCCCATCATCCGTTCACGATGCCGAACCCGGAGGATCTTTCGCTGCTGGAGTCGGACCCGCTGCGCGTCCGCTCCCTCGCCTACGACCTCGTGCTGGACGGGTGGGAGCTGGGGTCCGGCAGCATCCGCGTCCACCGGGGCGACATGCAGCGTCGCATCTTCGCCGCCCTCGGCATCAGTGACGAGCAGGCCGAGTCGCGGTTCGGGTTCCTGCTCGATGCCTTCCGGTACGGGGCGCCGCCACACGGCGGCTTCGCCATGGGGATCGACCGGTTCGTCGCAGTCCTCGCCGGGCAGGAGAACATCCGCGAGGTCATCGCGTACCCGAAGACACAGTCCGGGCTCGACCCGATGACCGGGGCGCCCAAGCCGCTCGACCCGGGGTCGCTGGCCGAGCTGGGCATCCGTGTCGCGCCCCGCAAGCAATGACGCCGACGGCCCGGCCGGCCCGGGAGGGTGGCCCGAGGGCAGGGGCTGACCGGCCGGGTCTGTTCGACGCCGCCCTCGAGGAGCAACTGGCCCGGCAGGCGCCGCTGGCTGCCCGGCTGAGGCCCCGCAGCCTCGACGAGGTCGTGGGCCAGGACGACCTTCTGCGCCCGGGCGCTCCTCTCCGAGCCCTGATCGAGACGGACCGGCTGTCCTCGATCATCCTGTGGGGTCCGCCCGGAACGGGGAAGACCACGCTCGCCCGGCTGGTGGCCGAGAGCAGTGCCAAGGCCTTCGTACCGCTCTCGGCTGTGACCGCCGGGGTGAAGGACGTGCGAGAGGTCGTCGATGGCGCCCGTCGGCGTCTGGCCGAGCAGGGGCAAGGGACGATCCTGTTCCTGGACGAGGTGCACCGGTTCAACAAGGCCCAGCAGGATGCCCTGCTGCCGTCGGTCGAGGACGGGACGCTCGTCCTGATCGGGGCGACCACCGAGAACCCCTTCTTCGAGGTGAACGCGCCCCTCATGAGTCGCTCGAGCCTGTTCCGACTGGTGCCGCTCGGTCCTGATGACCTGCAGGAGGTCGTGCGCCGGGCGCTCACCCGTGAGGCCGCCGAGGCCGACGACGACGCCGTGCACCACCTCGTCGACCAGGCCGACGGCGACGCCCGGGTGGTGCTCAACTCTCTCGAGGTGGCGCTCGCCCTCGCTGCCCGCCGGACGGAGCAGGCGGCACCGGGAGACGACGGCGCCCTCCGGGTGACGCTGGACGACGCCGAGGCGGCGCGGGGGACCAGGGCCCTGCGCTATGGGGAGGACGACCACTACGACATCATCAGCGCCTTCATCAAGAGCGTCCGAGGCTCGGATCCCGACGCCGGGCTCTACTGGTTGACCCGCATGTTGGAGGCAGGTGAAGACGCTCGCTTCATCGCCCGGCGCCTGGTGATCCTGGCCAGCGAGGACATCGGCATGGCCGACCCGCAGGCGCTGGTCGTGGCCGACGCCGCGGCCCGAGCCGTCGAGTTCGTTGGGCTACCCGAGGCCGGTCTCAACCTGGCTCAGGCGGTGGTGCACCTGGCCTCCGCACCCAAGTCGAACCGGGTCACCCTGGCGCTCGGCCGGGCTCACGAGGACGTGCAGCGTCTGCCCGCGGGCGCGGTACCGGCCCGGCTGCGAGACAGCCACTACCGCGGGGCGCGACGCCTGGGACACGGAGACGGCTACGAGTATCCCCACGACGACGAGAGCGGGTGGGTGCGCCAGGAGTACCGTCCTGCCGAGGTCGCCGGCCATCGCTACTACGAGCCGTCGGAGCACGGGGCGGAGGCAGAGGTGCGGCAGCGGCTTCGCGCCCTGTGGGGCCCTCACGGCAACGATGCACCCGAGCCTGAGCAAGGAGCCCGACGGGACCCAGACGACGACGACGCGTCAGCGTGAGGCCTGCCCGCGCCTCGCCGACAAGCGTCGGTGGCACGTGGTGTCAGGGCGAAGAGAAACGCGCTCTCACCTGCCTTCGGTTGTCGAGGTGGTCGGCGGGGTGGTTGTCGACGTGGTGGTCGTGGTCGAAGACGTCGTCGTGGGAGTTGGTGGGCTCGAGGTCGTCGGTGGGCTCGACATCGCAGGTGGGCTCGACGTTTTCGGTGCGCTAGATAGTGTCGTCACCCCAGGACCCATCGTCCACGTGGTGCTCGTGGTGGTGGCGCTCGGTGCCCTGGCTGACGGATGAGCGCGGGTAGTCGACGTCGAGAGAGTGGTCGACGTCGTCGGGCTGACCGAGGACGGTGCAGCCGACGTGGTGGTGAATGGTGTGGACGCCGTCTGAGGTGTGCGAGCTGTGGCGCTCGACCCGGTGAGGCGGCCGCTCGGGACCTTCTGCGCAGCGCCGCCGGTCAGCCCCAGGCCGAGAGAAAGCCCAACGATGATTGCGATAGCGGCGACGACGATGATCGGCACATGCAGTCGTCGCTTTCGCTCACCGGTGTTCGTTGCAGTGGCGCCAACGTGTACCTGGCTCCGTGCGATCACGCGAGCGTGTACCTCGCCGTGGACGCGACTGCTCAGGTCGACGTTCTGACGTGTGTCCATCGTCTCCGTGCGTGGTGCGGTGATTGTCAGGGATTGTCCCACGCTGCGGCGATGAGGCCGAATTTGGGAGCTCCGTCGTCTGACGGCGGGCGTGGCGCTATCGCGCCTCACCCATCCGGGTGACACGGATGGGTGAGAGGTGATGTGGCCGTCCGTGCCCGGAAGTGCCCTATGGGCTCGCGAGGGGCCTCAGCAGCTGGAGACGGCCGTCTGGACAGCCGGGGCGACCACGGTGATCACGCCGCGCTGGAACGTGTTCTGCGAGCCGGTCGGCGTCTTCGTCTGGTCGCTGGTCGGATAGCCCAGACAGCTGTGATCCGAGCCGAGGCTGAACCATTTCGCCCTGATGATGCCGTGCACCTCGTGGGCGCCCGTGGTGGGAGTCCAGTAGATCGAGCCGTCGACGTTGCCCAGACTGTGGTTTGAGGAGAAGTGATTGGCCAGTCCGATCTTGTCCGGAGCAACGTGCTCGTCGGTGACGGGAAAGCCGAGCACGCTGGTCTCCCAGCCCATGCTGGCCCACTTGTCGAGGATTGCCCCCCGGATCGACCAGGCACCGGTGGGTCCGGTCCAGTAGATGGCCCCGTGGCCTCTGAAGAAGTTGTAGCGCCCGATCTTGTTGGGTGTGACGCCCTCGTCGGTAACTGGATAGCCGAGGACGCCGCGCTCCCAACCCATGCTGGCCCACTTGGCCCGGATCGCCCCGTGGATCGCATGCGCTTGGGTGGCCGGCGTCCAGTAGATCGAGCCGGCGTTGAGGAAGTGGTTGAAGCGCCCGATCCTGTCCGGCGTCGGGCTCTCGTCGGTAACCGGATAGCCGAGGACGCTGCGCTCCCAGCCCATGGCCGCCCAATGGTCCCTGATGGCGCCGTGGATCGACCATGCCCCCGTGAACGGAGTCCAGTAGATCGACCAGCCGTTGGAGAAGTGGTTGAACCGTCCGACCCCGTCCGGAGTCGGCAATTCGTTCGTGACGGGGGCGCCGAGCACGAAGCCACCGCCGAGGGCGAGATACTTGTCCCGGATCGCCCCGCAGACCTGGTGGCCGCCCCAGACGGTGCAACTCGAGTTGTCGCTGGGGCCAGTCGAGTTGATGTAGTTCAGCATCGCCTGGCCGGCACCGAAGGGGCCCGGAGGGTAGAACCCGATCTCCAGGTGTGGTCCGGTGGAGAGCCCGACGATGCCGTAGCCCACCTCGGTGATCTGCTGGCCGCTGGAGACGTGGGCGCCGACCGGGACCAGGTCGGGTCCGGCATGGCCGTAGTAGACGGCCCGACCGGCGAGCGGCCCGTCGTCGATCTGAAGGATCGGCGCCCACGGGCCGAAGCCGCCGAGCCCCGGTCCTCCTTCGCCGATGATCGTGCCGTCGCCCATGGCGCACTCCGGCGTTCCACCCGGTGCGGCGTAGTCGACTCCCTGGTCGACGCTGCCGCCGCCCAGGTAACCGGCCGGCAGCGGCATTCCCCAGCCGTTGGCCGCACCAAAGCTCCCGAGCCCACACGGCGACCCGACAGACGCAAGGGTCGCTTTGATCGGTCCTCTGCTCGACCCGTGGCCGGCCTGTGCGTGCTCGGCGGGAGACTGCGTCGCCGCGAGCTCACCGAGGGCGACACCCGCGATGCCCCCCGAGACGAGCATGATCAGCCCGATTACGGCAACTGCGCTGCCCCTAGCGCGAGCGACTACTCGCATACCCCCCACTCCGCCCTCGGTGTCTGACCCGCGGCCGCGACAACGCAGCAGAGAGTCACAAGGATTGCGGTTACCCTAAAGGATTCGCCGAATCTGGCAAGAGCTGGTTCGCGGCATTTGTCGGCGTGTCCCACGGACGGGGGAGTGATCGTGAACGGCCCGGCTTGCGGCGACGAGGGCGTTGCGAGCCTGGTCAGCGCGAGTGTTCCGTATCGGCTGGACAGGATCAGGACCGGCCAGCACGCGGTGCGAACGGCTGGCACTGACTGCCGGTTCACCCGGTTGAGGGACGAATCCGGTGTGGCCCAGCACGCTGAGCTCGAATGGCCCCTCGGAGACGACTCAGCACCGACCGGATGGGAGCGAGCCGAAGGGTCTCAGGCGCCGCAGCTGGATGTCGCCTGCAGGGACGTGGCGTCGAATGTGATCACGCCCTGCTGGAAGTTGCTCTGCCGGCCACCCGTGATGGCGAGCTCGTCGCTCACGGGGTAGCCGAGACAGCTGCGCTCCCAGCCGAGGCTGGCCCACTTGTCTCGGATCGCTCCATGCACCTCGTGCGCCTGGGTCGCGGGCGTCCAGTAGACCGAGCCGCCGAGGCTGAAGTGGTTGAAGCGCCCGATCCCATCGGGCGTGCCGGACTCGTCTGTCGTCGGAAAGCCGACCACGCTGTTCTCCCAGCCCATGCTGGCCCACTTGTCGAGGATGGCCCCGTGGATCGACTGCGCCCCGGTTGGGCCGGTCCAGTAGATGGCTCCGTGGCCGCTGAAGTAGTTGAAGCGCCCGATCGTGTTGGGAGTGGTGCCCTCGTCAGTGACCGGGTAGCCGAGGACGCTGCGCTCCCACCCTGCGCTGGCCCACTTGGCTTGGATCGCGCCATGCACCTCATGCGCCTGGGTGGCGGGTGTCCAGTAGATCGAGCCCCCGTTGAGGAAGTGGTTGAAGCGCCCGATCCCGTCGGGCGTACCGGTCTCGTCGGTGACCGGGTAGCCGAGGACGCTGCGCTCCCAGCCCATGGCTGCCCAGTGGGTGAGGATGGCACCGCCGATGGACCACGCCCCGGTGGCCGGAGTCCAGTAGATGGCCACACCGTTGGCGAAGTAGTTGAACCTTCCGACCCCATCTGGGGTCGGGCTCTCGTCTGTGATGGGGTTGCCGAGCAGGAAAGGTCCTCCGAGGGACACATACTTGTCCCTGATTGCCCCGCAGACCGCATGACCGCCGAACACGGTGCAGTTCGGGTTCGAGCTTGGAGCCGCCGAGTTGATGTAGTCCAGCATCGGCTGGCCGGCACCGAATGATCCTGGTGATCCCGCCAGTGGGTTCGTGCTTATGACATTCCAGAAGCCGATCTCAATATGGGGGCCCGTCGAGAGGCCGACGATCCCGAAGCCGACAATAGAGATCTGCTGGCCATTCGATACGTGTGCGCCCACCGGTACGAGGTCCGGCCCAGCATGCCCGTAGTACACATATCTACCGGCGAGCGGCCCGTCTTCGATGTGCAAGAGAGGAGCGTTCGGCCCGAAGCCTCCGAGCCCTGGTCCGCCCTCGCCCACGATTGTCCCGTCTCCCATGGCGCACTCCGGCGTTCCCCCTGGGGCGGAGTAGTCGACACCCTGGTCGACAGCGCCGTTCACGAGATACTGCGCCGGCAGAGGCATGCTCCAGCCGGTGGCCGCACCGCTAGTCCCCAGTGCGCACGGCGATGCGACGGACGCGAGAGTCGCCTTGGTCGGTCCCTTGCTCGATACGTGGCCGGGCTGTACACGGCCGGGCTGTGGCTGGTCGGCGGTGGGCTGTGTCGCGGCGAGCTCGCCCAAGGCGACGCCTGCGGTGCCCCCCGTGATGAGAATGATGACGACTATTGCTGCAACTGCGCCGCCCCTGGCGCGAGAAAATACTCGCATCCACCCACTCCGCCCTCGGTGTCTGACCCTCCTGCCGCGTCAAAGCAGCAGAGAGTCACAAGGATCAAGGCTCACTTTAAAGCAATCGTCGAATCTGGCAAGCCCTGGTTCTAGACAATGGGTCCGTGTGCGCCACAAATACCGGACTGATTGTGGCCGCCGGCTGTCATCGTCAGGAGAGCGGTGACGAGCTGCTCATAGCAGGTTTTGGATACGGGCGTCGGAGAGGATCTGGACCAGCTAAGACGTGCCGCGACCGGCACCATTGACGGTCTGGATCACCTGGCTGAGCGCAGTCGTTCCCTGGTTTGCTTCATATATCAACCGAGAAGAGGCTGTCGCATCACCGGTTGCGAAGGCCGCCGCGCAGTCTCGGGCGAGCTGACTGAGGTCGGCCAGACCGGTCTGCAGTTGGCTCGCCGTCGCGGCGTCGGGCGGCGGCGGCAACGACAGGGCCGCTTGTGCGTGCGAGCCCAGCGCGCTGCACGCGAGCTTCACCTGATCGGCGCTGCCGGCACCGCCGAGAAGATGCGACGCCTCGTCGCTCAACGACTGAATCGTCGCGACGTGCGCGGCGCCCCATGCCTGAAGGGCCTTGGCGGACGGGGCGTGGGACCCGCTCGCGGGCGCGGTGGTGCTCGTGCCGTTCACGCTGGCTCCGCAAGAGCCGGGCAGACACGGGCTGGGCGGTGCTGGATTGGCCTGGGCCGAGCTGGTCTTGGACTGGCTGGCCTTGGCTTGGCCGGCGTTGCCGTGGCTCGCTCCACAGGCAGCGAGAAGCAGGCTGCTCGTTACCGCCGCTGCCAGACATCGCCGGGTCCGCACATCGCCCCCCCTTGTCCTACGGACCGCAGGGTACCGTCCCCGGGTCGTACGGCGGGTGGTTCTGGGCGCGCCGGTCCGCAGCGGGTGGGCAAACGTCGCCTCCTGGGCCCCGTATCGACTGTGTTCGAGGGTAGGCATCCCGGCCGCTCGGAGCCCTGCGCTGTGAAGCGCCGCTACGTTAGTGATCGACGGGGGTCGTGATCGGGGTATGTCGAGGTTGGTCGCTCCTGCATCGTCGGTCGGTGCGGGAGCAGGGTGGATAGGGAGTGGGGCCGATGGGGACGGTTACGAGGTGAGCAGTTGGGAGGTGGCGGCGGTGGCGGGTGGCGTCGCGGCCGCGGCGGTCGTCACGCTCGTCCTCACGGTCCTACTCGCCCGTCTGGTCGCGGCGGTTGGCCGCCTGGACCAGGCGACCCGGGAGCTGGGCCGCGGTGTCGCGGAGCTACGAGCCGAGGCGGAGCCGCTCGGCGTGGGTGGCATGGTCGGGTCCGCTGGGTCGGCCGCGCGCTCCAACGGCGACGGAGTTGGCGGCGCCGACCACGTGGACAACGGCGCGCTGCTGTCGTCCGGCCGGGCCGATGCGCGTACCCGGCTGCCCGACCTCGCTCTGGTGAGCCCGGTTATCAAGGCCAGGGCCCTGGGAAGGGGCACGAGCCTGGCAGCCCGTCAGTTCCGCCAGCGGAGGGAGCGCTAGATCGTGTTCAAGCGGCTGTTCTGGCTGATGATGGGGGCCGGGCTCGGCTTCGGCATGTCCTTCTGGATCATGCGGACGGTGCGGGAGACGGTGGAGCGGTACTCGCCGCACCGGATCTCGTCCGACCTGAGCGAGGCGGCCCGCGCCGTGGGCGTCGACGTGCGGCAGGCCGTCGCCGACGGACGAGACGCCATGCGCGCCCACGAGGCCGAGCTTCGGGCCCAGGTAGACACCCGGCACGCCCACCGCTGACGTCATCGAGAGCGCGACGGCGGTGGCCGTCGCCGTCGCCGTCCAAGGCGCGTTGGCGGCGTGAGGCCGGGGGCAGCATCGACGGCCGGAGACCGTCGGGATGCGGCCGATAGGCTTCGTCTCCGTCATGGTGAAGATGGACTCCAACGAGCTGCGCCAGGCCTTCGTGGGCTACTTCGTCGAGCGGGGCCACCACTACCTGGCCTCGGCGTCGCTGGTGTCCAAGGACCCGACGGTGATGTTCACCGTGGCC